>NZ_JBEXSH010000462.1:0-7095 GCF_040613555.1 Streptomyces sp. NPDC006265 | reverse complement strand
GAGACCGGAGAATCGGCATCGACTGGAACAGGATCTCCTTCGACCAGAGTTCCTGCCTCGCAGCGCTCCGGCCCGCCTACGGCACCCGCACGGCCGTACGCCGACCAGCCTGACGCGTCCGTATATCGGAGCCGGGTCGGCGAAGTTGCCTACGTGTTAACGCAGTTGGTGGGGGTTTGCGGGGGTGTGTGCCTCGGATGCCACGACTTCCACCTCGAAGCCGTCGGTGTTCGCGAGATAGGCCGCATGGTGTTCGGGGCCGCCGGCGTGCGGGTAGCGGTCCGCGAAGAGCGGCCGCCAGCCGTGCGCGGGAGCCTCGGCGGCCAGCGCGTCGACCAGCGCCGGTGGCCCCGCGTGGAACGCGAGGTGGTTCAACCCCGGCCGCATGCGGTCGTGCCCGGCCGCGCTCATCGCCGGCGACTGCTCGACGACGAGTTACGTCGGGCCGAGCCGCCAGCTGCGGCCGTGTTCCCACTCCTGGTACGGGTGACAGCCGAGGCGTCCGAGGAGCCAGCCCCATTCACGGACCGCCCGCGGCAGGTCGGGAACCCACAGTTCGATGTGATGCAGCATCCAGGATCCTCGAACGCCGGTTCCCGGCACCCCGTTGCGGGGATGCCGGGAACCGGTGGGGACATCGGGTCGGCGGGTCAGGCCGCGTGGACCACGTCCTTTTCCTCTGCGAAGTGGCAGGCCGAGTCGTGGGCCGCCGGGGTGTCCGAGCCCTGGAAGCGCTCGGGGATGGCCAGGAGGGGGACCTCCTGGGCGCACTTGTCCTGGGCCTTCCAGCAGCGGGTGCGGAAGCGGCAGCCCGAGGGCGGGTTGGCCGGGGACGGGACGTCGCCGGTGAGGATGATCCGCTCGCGGCCCTCGCGGGACGCCGGGTCGGGGACCGGGACGGCCGACAGCAGCGCCTGAGTGTAGGGGTGCGTCGGGTGGTCGTAGATCTCCGTGTCCGAGCCGATCTCGGCCATCTTGCCGAGGTACATCACACCCACGCGGTCCGAGATGTGCCGGACGATCGACAGGTCGTGCGCGATGAAGAGATACGAGAGGTTGAACTCGTTCTGCAGCTTCTCCATCAGGTTGATGACCTGCGCCTGGACGGACACGTCCAGCGCGGAGACCGGCTCGTCGCAGATGATGATCTCGGGGTTGAGCGCCAGGCCGCGGGCGATGCCGATGCGCTGGCGCTGACCGCCCGAGAACTGGTGCGGGTAGCGGTTGATGTACTCGGGGTTGAGGCCGACGACGTCCAGGAGGTCCTGGACCTTGCGGCGGCGGTCACCCTTCGGGGCCACCTCGGGGTGGATGTCGAACGGCTCCCCGATGATGTCGCCCACCGTCATACGGGGGTTGAGCGAGGTGTACGGGTCCTGGAACACCATCTGGATGTTCCGGCGGACCGCCTTCAGCGCACGCCCGGACAGCTTGGTGATGTCCTGGCCCTTGTAGAAGACCTCGCCCGCGGTCGCCTTCTCCAGCATCATCAGCAGCTTGGCGACCGTGGACTTGCCACAGCCGGACTCGCCCACGATGCCGAGCGTCTCACCCTGGTAGAGGTCGAAGGAGACCCCGTCCACGGCCTTGACCGCGCCGATCTGACGCTTGAACAGGATGCCCTGGGTCAGCGGGAAGTGCTTGACCAGGTTGCGCACCTGCAGGATCGGCTCACCGCGCTCGACCGGCGCCTCGACGGCGGCCACGGCCTCCGCATCGCTGGCGGCCTCGACCGTCTCGACCTCGGTGACGTTGGGGGCGGCGTCCATGGACTCGTCCGTCTTGTCCAGCTCAGCCATGGATCGTCTCCTTCCAGAAGTGGCACGCGCTGCCGCGGCCGGGCAGCTCGCCGCCGTCGCGCTCGGTGACCGGGTTCAGCAGCGGGACGTCCGTACGGCAGATGTCCTGCGCCATGGGGCAGCGCGGGTTGAAGGCGCAACCGGACGGGATACGCGTCAGGTTGGGCGGGAGGCCCTTGATCGCGTACAGGTCCTGGCCCTTCTGGTCCAGGCGCGGGATCGACTCGAGCAGACCCTTGGTGTAGGGGTGCGCGGGCCGCTTGTACAGCTCGTGCACGGGCGCGGTCTCCACGATCCGGCCCGCGTACATCACGGCGATCTTGTCCGCGACGTCAGCGACCACGCCGAGGTCGTGGGTGATCAGGATCAGACCCATGTTGTACTCGCGCTGGAGCTCCGCGAGCAGGTCCATGACCTGGGCCTGGACCGTCACGTCGAGGGCCGTCGTCGGCTCGTCGGCGATGATCAGGTCCGGCTCCAGGGCGAGCGCCATCGCGATCATGATGCGCTGGCGCATACCGCCGGAGAACTGGTGCGGGTAGTCGCCGACGCGCTCCCTGGCGGCCGGGATCTTCACGCGGTCCATCAGCTCGATGGCCTTGGCCTTGGCGTCCTTCTTGCTCAGGCCCTGGTGGACGCGGAACATCTCGCCGAGCTGGTAGCCGACGGACAGCACCGGGTTCAGCGCGGACAGCGCGTCCTGGAAGATCATGGCGATCTTCCTGCCGCGGACCTTGCGCCGGGCGTCATTGGACATGGCGAGCATGTCCTCACCGCGGTAAAGGATCTGTCCCTTGGGGATCCGCCCGGGCGGCATGTCGAGGATGCCCATGATGGCCTGGGCGGTCACGGACTTGCCGGAGCCGGACTCACCGAGCACGGCGAGGGTCTCGCCGGAGCTCACGGTGTAGTTGACGCCGTTGACAGCCTTGGCCACACCGTCACGGGTGTGGAACTCGACGTGCAGGTCGCGTACTTCGAGCAGGGGAACGTCACCCTCGGCCGCGCCGCGCGGCTCGGGGACGTTCCGGGTCTTGTCTATGGTGGTCACGTACGCCCTCCTCAGCGCAGCTTCGGGTCAAGGGCGTCGCGGACCGCGTCGCCGAGCATGATGAACGCGAAGACCGTGAGGCTGAGCATGCCCGCCGGGAACAGCAGCGTGTGCGGGTTGTCCCGGATCACCCTGCTGCCCTCGGAGATGTCGATGCCCCACGAGATCGTCGGGTCGCTGAGGCCGAGGCCGAGGAACGACAGCGTCGCCTCCGCGGAGATGTAACCGCCGAGGGCGATCGTGGCCACGACGATGGTCGGCGCGACGGCATTCGGCATCACGTGACGGAACAGGATCCGCGGGGTGCCGGCGCCGAGCGCCCGGGCCGCCGTCACGTAGTCCGCCTGCTTGGCCGTGATCACCGAGCTGCGCATGACCCGCGCGATCGAGGTCCAGCCCAGGCAGGCCAGGGCCAGGATGACCACGTAGACCTTGCGCTCGGTGAAGGCGTTCAGGACGACCATGGTGCCGAGCAGGAACGGCAGGCCGAAGAAGATGTCGACGATCCGGGAGATCACCGAGTCGACCCAGCCTCCGAAGTAGCCCGCCAGCATGCCGAGCAGACCGCCGAGCAGCGTGACGGCCGCGGTGACGCAGACGCCGACGAGGATCGAGGCACGGGTGCCGTGGATGACGCGCGAGTAGATCGAGCGGCCCTGCTGGTCGTAGCCGAACCAGTCGGGCTGGAAGAAGTGCCCCAGCTCCGGCTTGCCCAGGTAGTGGTGGACGAGGTCGCCGCTGCGCGGGTCGACGCTGGTGAACATGCCCGGGAACGCGGCGATCACCAGCAGCAGGACCAGCAGCACCGAGGAGATCCAGAACATGGGCCGGTGCCGTAGGTCGTACCAGGCGTCGCCCCACAGGGAGCGGGGTTTCTCGCTCTTCTGCGTGCTCTCCTTGCCGGGGGCGTCGACGGCCGGCGGGGCGATGGCGTCCACGGTCACGGCGTCGGTGGTCTGGGCCTTGGTCACGTCAGGCATACCGGATCCTCGGGTCCAGGACCGCGTACAGCAGGTCGATGAGCAGGTTGATCAGGAGGATGACGAGGACGAGCACCGTCACCACACCCGTGACCGTCGAGCCCTCGCTCGTCTGGATCGCCCTGTAGAGGAGGTTGCCGACACCCTGGATGTTGAAGATGCCCTCGGTGATGACCGCGCCGCCGATGAAGCCGCCGACGTCGGTGCCGACGAAGGTGACGACCGGGATCAGCGAGTTGCGCAGCAGGTGGACACCGATGATGCGGCGCCGGGGCAGGCCCTTGGCGAGCGCGGTGCGCATGTAGTCGGCGCGCAGGTTCTCGGCGAAGGTCGTCCGGGTCAGCCGGGCCACGTAGGCCATGGACAACATGGCCAGGACGAACGCCGGCAGGAACAACTGCGAGTAGCTCGTGGAGTCCTGGACGTTGGGCGGCAGCCAGCCGAGTTCGTCGGCGAAGATGAACCGGGCGATGAAGCCGAGCACGAAGACCGGGATGGAGATCACCGTCAGGGTGAAGACCAGCACGCCGGTGTCGGCGGCCTTGCCGGCCCGCAGACCGGCCCACGCGCCCAGGCCCACACCGATGATGATCTCGATGGTGATGGCGAGCAGCGTCAGCCGCAGAGTCACCGGGAAGGCGTCGGCCATGAGGTCGATGACCGGGCGTCCGGCGAGGTTGTTGCCGAAGTCTCCCTTGAGGAGATTGACCATGTAGTGGAAGTACTGCTCGAGGACGGGCTTGTCGAAGCCGTACTCGCGCTTGATCTGCGCGATCTGTGCGGGATCGGGAGCCTTGTCCCCGTAGATGGCCCGGACCGGGTCGCCCGGCAGAATGTGGACCATCAGGAAGATCAACAGAGTTGTCCCGATGAAGATCGGGATCATCTGGAGCAGTCGCCTGGCGGCGTAGCGCCCCATCTTGCGCCTCCATGCCGTGAGGGGTCGGCGAGGCCTGCGCACTCATCTACCGCAGGTGAGGGGGTGAGGTGGAGGCCTGTGCCTACGGACCGGCGCCGCCGCTCCCCTTTGTGCGGGAGGGGCGGCACCGGTCTGCGGTCGTCTGGTTACTTCTGCTTGACCTGGATGGTGTCGAAGATCGGGTCACCGTCCTGGCCGTACTCGATCTTGCCCAGGATGTTCCTGGACTGACCGCTGTTGACCTTGTAGAACCAGAGCGGAATCGCCGGCATGTCCTTGGCGAGGAGCTGCTCCGCGTTCTGGTACAGCTTCACGGTCTCGTCGATCGAGCTGGCCTTGTCCGCCTCGGAGCTCAGCTTGTCGAACTCCTTATTGGAGTAACCGCTGGTGTTGCCGGCCGCCGTGGAGCCGTACAGGTCGCGCATGAAGTTCGAGTTGACCGGGTAGTCCAGCACCCAGCCACCGCGGTACATGGACTTCACGGCGTGCTTGTCACGGGCGTCGAGGTCGGCCTGGAAGGTCGGCTTCGGGTCGCCCGTGCACTCCACACCGGTGGACTTGCGGATCGAGTTGCAGACCGCGTCGACCCAGGGCTTGTGGTCCTGGTCGGCGTTGTACTGGATCTGGATCTTGTTGCCCGGGACTCCGCCACCCTCCTGGATGAGCTTCTTGGCCTGGGCCGGGTCGAACTTGACGATGTCGCCGAGCGCGCCCTTCTTGTAGCCGAGGACGCCCGGGGCGACGTAGGAGTCGGCCGGGGTACGCGTGCCCTGGAGGACGGTCTTGGTGATCGTCTGGCGGTCGATCGCCATGGACAGACCCTGGATGACCTTGGGGTCGAGGTCCTTGAACTGCTTGGTGTAGAACGCCGGGACGATCGACTGGACGGCCGAGTACGGCTCGTCGATGGCGCGGTCGCCGAGGTCCGTCTTGTAGTTCGTCAGCGCGGTGGTCGGGACCTGCTCGATCCAGTCCACGTTGTCCGAGCGCAGGTCCGAGTACGCGGCGTCGGCGGTCGTGTAGTTCTTGAAGTCGATGCCGCCGTTCTTGGCGACGTTCGGGCCCTTGTAGTCCGCGAACTTGCGGACCTTGATGAGCTTGTTGTGCTCCCAGGACACGAACTTGTACGGGCCGTTGCCGACCGGCTTCTGACCGAAGCCCTTCGGGTCCTTGAAGAAGGCCTCGGGCAGCGGCGCCCACACGTCGTAGCCCAGCTTGTACGCGAAGTACGAGACCGGCTGCGTCAGCTTGATCGTGAAGGTGTTGTCGTCGACGACCTTCAGACCCGACATCTTGTCGCTCTTCGGGTCACCCTTCTCCGGGTGCACGTCCTCGAAGCCGGCGATGTCCGCGAACCAGCTGGAGTTGGTCTGGTTGTTCTTGACGTTGGCGGACCAGTTCCAGGAGTCCACGTAGGACTTCGCGGTCACCGGGGTGCCGTCGTGGAACTTCCAGCCCGGCTTGAGCTTGACGGTCCACTCGGACGAGTCGTCGTTCGGCGTGACCGACTCGGCGTTGACGTACTCGAGCTTGCCGGTGCCGGGCTCGTAGTCGACCAGGCCGGCGAAGATCGTGCGCAGGACACGGCTGCCCTGGCTCTCCTTGGCGTTGGCCGGCTGGAGCGGGTTCTGAGGCTCGCTCAGCTGCGCAGTGACGATGCCGTTCGGGTCGGCCTTCCCCTTGTTCATGTCGTCGCCGGCACTGTCGTCGCCGCCGCCGCAGGCGGTAGCGGCCAGGGCGACGACTATCGCCCCCGCGACCCACTTGGCGCTCTTGGCACCGCGCATGGGTTCCTCCTATGAAGTCATTGGTTCACCGCGAAGGGAGCACACGACACATCACGGCCCCCGCCCGTCGCCGGTGCCGGAATTCGTCGAGTGCCCCCGCGCTCGTGAGTCGCGCCGCTGCCGGCTACTGACCCGTACATCCGAGCTCTACGCGCCTAACTATCTGCCAAACGCCAGGACCGAACCACACTCTCGAGGTCTCGGTTCGATCACAGCTCTCGCCTACATCTTCCAAAATCCGGACAAAGGGTTTGGTGAAAGATCCCTGCGAAACGGACTTGTTACACATCTATCGGTGTCGGCTGTCCGCATTCCGGACGTGAGAGTGAGATAAACCGCTTGCGACGTACCGTGGGTCCCGTGCAGGGTGCCACCGGAGTCTGTCGCGCGCTCAAGAAGCTTGTGCGGCAAGGCCGTTGCGCGTTCCCCGGGGTCGGGGACGCCTGGCGCTTCCGGAGCAGGGTAGTGGGAGAAAACCGCCCCTGACGGCTGTCACCGGCAAATCGAGGGTTTTCCCTAACCCTTTCCTTCGCGTTCCCCCTCCTACACACGACGGCAC
>NZ_JBEXSH010000461.1:0-7101 GCF_040613555.1 Streptomyces sp. NPDC006265 | reverse complement strand
AAGCCAACTCAATGGAGGCAATGTTCTTGATTGCGTGGCACACGTGCCCCTTACTCCTCTACAGTCAGTGACGGATCGATCACACCGCCCCGCCCAGGTCCGTGCCGTGCAGGGTGACCTGGAGATACGGGCGCAGCTCATCGATGACGCCCGTCAAGGCCCAGGTCTCGGGCGGCAGCCGGTCCTGAGGGAGCACGGACGGCGCCCACTCGGGCTGCTCCGGGCCGGCGGGCCGGAAGAAGCCGAGGTGGTAGTCGAAGAGGCTGCGCGGCGCCGGCGTGACGTGCAGGCTCGCCCCGTCGGGGTCCGCGCACAGCAGGAAGTGCCAGGAGACGCCGTCGCGCAACTCCCGCTGTTCCAGGACCCGCCGGGCGAGCGCGAGCAGGGTGCAGGAGCCGGTCGGCTCGTTGGCGTGGGCGCCGGCGACCACCAGTACGGCACGGCGGGCCCGGCCCACGGACAGCAGGTGCAGAGGCCTGCCCGCGCGTGAGACACCCACCTGCCGCAGGGTGCACACGCCGGGGCGCTGAGCCGTCAACGCCCGGGCAGCAGAAACCTGTTCGGTCACCGTCGGGTAGCGCAGCTCCGGCAGGACACTCACCCCCGTCACATCCGCCCGAGTTCGCCATCGCAGTACCCCACGGCCATGGTGAGGTGTCAAGGGCGCCACGGGGGAGGGCCGGGGTCGCCCGGAAGCATTGGCCGCCGGCTACTGCTGGTGCAGCCCCTGCCCCGCCAGGAGGAGCAGGTCGAGAGGGGTACGGCCGACCTGGCCGTCGGCCCGGCGCCCGATGACTGGCCGGGGACCGTCGTGCCGGTCGGCGAGGAGGGCATCGTCCTCGTGGTGCCCTTCGACGACCCGTTCGCTGGCCGGGCGACGGTCACGCTGGCAGAGCTGGCCGACCGCCCCTGGGTGCGCTGCGCCATGGAGCCCGTCGTCCACGGCGAGCGCTTCCTCGACTGGGCGTGCGGCCGCGCGGGCTTCACCCCGCGCACCGCCGTGTTCACCGAGCACACCTCGACAGCGGTACGGATGGCCGCGGCCGGTGTCGGCGTCTGCGCAGCCCCCGCCCACCTCGTAGGCGACGCGGTCGGCGGGGGCTGCGTCGTCCTCACCCCCGACCCGGCCTGGAGGCGCACCCTGACGGTCTTCTCGCGTCTGCCGCCTACCGGCGCGGCACAGAGGTTCGTGGATGTGCTGCGGACGCACTGGCCGCGCCCGCGAGCCCCGCTGCCCGCCTATGAAGACTGCCCCGAGGACAGTTCGGCGCTCGCCTGAGCTCAGTCGCCCACCCTCTCCAGCAACGCCACCGGCACCCCCGCGAACAGTTCCGCCACGCGCGCGTGGCCCGTGAACTCCCGTCCCGGCTCCAGCATGTCCGCCCAGCGGCCCGGCGGCAGGGGCAGTCGCGTGTCCCCCCAGCCGCCCGCCTCCGCGAGCCGCAGGGACAGGCGGGTCACGGCCGTCAGCACCTCGCCGGAGCGGACGAACGCCAGGCAGTGCCGCGCCGCCGGTCCCTCGGCAGGCAGCGCCAGGTACGTCGCCGTGTCGCCGAACGCGCCGGGCCGCCGGGCCCGCAGCCCCAGCGCCGCCCGCGTCACCGCCGCCTTCTCCGAGGACGTGCCGCCGGACTCCGCGGGCGGGAAGTCCACCGCCCGCCGGTTGTCCGGGTCGACCAGCGCCCGGTACTCGGCCTCCGTGCCCTGGTAGACGTCCGGGACGCCCGGCATCGTCAGCTGCACCAGCGCCGTGCCCAGCACATTGGCCCGGATGTGGGGCGCCAGCGACTCCCGGAACGCGGCGACCCGCTCACCCGGCGCACCGCACGGCCCGGCCGCCACGAACCGCTCCACCGCCTCCTCGTACGGCGGCTCCTGCTCGGTCCAGCTGGTGTACAGACCCGCCTCACGCACGTGTTTCAGCAGCGCCCCCCGCACCCGCTCCCGCACCCCGGAGGCCGGGCCCAGCCCGAACACCGTCTGCCAGGCCGCCCACGCCAGTTGCGCGTCCGGCACCCCTTCCCCGGCGCGGGTCACCTCCGCGAGCACGTCCGCCCAGCGGTCCGGGCACTCGGTGAGCACGTGCAGCGCCGCCCGGACGTCCGCACTGCGCTTGGTGTCGTGCGTGGTGGCCACCGTGCCGGTCACCGGCCAGTCGCGCTGCACGCGCGCGCAGTACGCGTGGAATTCCTCCGGCGACAGCGCGGGAGCTCCCGGATTCCCGCCCACCTCGGTCGCCGACAGCAGCGGCACGTACCGGTAGAACGCCGTGTCCTCCACGGACTTGGCCCGCAGCGCCGAGGAGGTCTGCGCGAACCGCGTCCGGAACTCCAGCTGCGCGGGCCCGTCGCCGTACCGCCCCAGCACCAGGTCCCGTACGACGTCGACGGCGCCGGCCTCCTCGGGCACGGCGAAGGTGTGCCGGGCCTCGGCGGCGGCCCCCTCGGTGACCACGGACGCCGCTTCGGCGGACTCGTAGGGCCGGTAGACCTCCATGCGGACCAGGAGCTCC
This sequence comes from Streptomyces sp. NPDC006265, assembly GCF_040613555.1. Classification (NCBI taxonomy): domain Bacteria; kingdom Bacillati; phylum Actinomycetota; class Actinomycetes; order Kitasatosporales; family Streptomycetaceae; genus Streptomyces; species Streptomyces sp. NPDC006265. The sequence continues at coordinate 4,589 of NZ_JBEXSH010000461.1, read as the reverse complement.
TGGAGCGCCGTGCGCAGCGCCCAGGGGGCCCGGTCGCGCAGGGCCGGCTCCGGCGAGGTCGCGCACAGCCGGCTCGCCACCCGCGTCAGGCGGTCGGTCTCGGTGGCCAGCTCGTGCGTGAGGACCTTGTACGCCGCCCGCCGCACCGTCGCCTCCCACTGCCCGCCCCGGTCCGTCTGCGGGGCCGCGAAGCGCCGGTACTGACCCAGCAGGTCCCCGAACCCGGCGGGGTCCGTGAAGACGCCGTCCACGTGCCGCAGGGCGTCGTACCCGGTGGTTCCCGCGACGGGCCAGGACGCCGGCAGATGCTCGCCGTCGGCAAGGATCTTCTCCACGACCGTCCAGCGGCCCCCGGTCGCCTCGTGCAGCCGGCTGAGGTAGCCGTCGGGATCGGCGAGGCCGTCGGGGTGGTCGATGCGCAGCCCGTCGATCACGCCCTCGTGCAGCAGCTGGAGGACCTTGTCGTGGGTGGCCTCGAACACCTCCGGGTCCTCCACCCGCACCCCGATGAGCTCCGAGATGCTGAAGAACCGCCGGTAGTTGAGCTCGGTCCGGGCCAGCCGCCACCACACCGGGCGGTACCACTGCGCGTCCAGCAGATGCGGCAGCGGCAGGTCATCGGTGCCCTCGCGCAGCGGGAGGACGTGGTCGTAGTAGCGCAGCACGTCACCGTCGACGCGCAGTTCGTCGAGCACCTCGCCCAGCGGCCCGCCCAGGACCGGCAGCAGCACCTGGCCGTCCTGCGCCTCCCAGTCGATGTCGAACCACCGGGCGTACGGCGACCTCGGGCCCTCGCGGAGCACCTCCCACAGGGCGCGGTTGTGGTGCGGGGCCATGGCCATGTGGTTCGGGACGATGTCCACCACCAGGCCGAGCCCGTGCTCGCGCGCGGTGCGCGCCAGTGCCCGCAGCCCCTCCTCGCCGCCCAGCTCCTCGCGCACGCGCGCGTGGTCGACGACGTCGTAGCCGTGCGTCGAGCCCGGCACGGCCTCCAGGACGGGGGAGAGATGCAGGTGCGAGACGCCGAGCGAGGCCAGGTACGGCACGACGGCCGCGGCTGCTCCGAACGGGAACTCGGGCTGCAGCTGCAGCCGGTACGTGGCCGTGGGCACCACCGGGTCAAGTCGCTCAGGTGTCATGGAACGTACGTACCCGCCCCGCCGCCGTTCGTGTCATCCCCCGCGCCGGGTGCGCCGCGTGTCGCCCGGACGAGTGGCTTCCGGGCGACACGCACGCGCTGAGCGGTCAGACGGGCCGCTGGAGCACCGTCATGCTCCGGTCCGGCAGGGTCAGCCGGTCCCCGGCCTGCACCTTCGGGCCGGTGTCCGAGGGCACGCCGGCCGGGAGGGCCGTGTCGACCACGACCTCCCACTGCCGCCCGTGATTGACCGGAACCACGAACTCCAGGGGCTTCGGTGAGGCGTTGAACATCAGCAGGAACGAGTCGTCGCTGATGCGCTCCCCGCGGGCGCCCGGCTCGGAGATCGCGTTGCCGTTGAGGAACACGGTGAGCGCCGACGCCTGCGCCGAGTCCCAGTCCCGCTGGGTCATCTCGCGGCCGTCCGGGGTGAACCAGGCGATGTCGGACAGGTCGTCGTGCGTGCCTTCCACGGGCCGGCCGTGGAAGAAGCGCCGCCGGCGGAAGACCGGGTGGTTGCGGCGCAGCCACACCATCGCGCGCGTGAAGCCCAGCAGCTCCTTGCCCGGCCCGCCCCGGGCGCCCCCGTCCGCCGCGGCCTCGCCCTCCGCCTCCTTGCCCTCCGGGTCCTCCTCCTGCGGCCACTCGACCCAGGCCAGCTCGTTGTCCTGGCAGTAGGCGTTGTTGTTGCCGCGCTGGGTGCGGGCGAACTCGTCGCCGTGGCTGATCATGGGCACGCCCTGGGACAGCATCAGCGTCGCGATGAAGTTCCGCATCTGCCGGGCGCGCAGCCGCAGCACGTCCGGGTCGTCGGTCTCGCCCTCGGCCCCGCAGTTCCAGGACCGGTTGTGGCTCTCGCCGTCCCGGTTGTCCTCGCCGTTGGCCTCGTTGCGCTTGTCGTTGTAGGCCACCAGGTCGTGCAGCGGGAAGCCGTCGTGGCAGGTCACGAAGTTGATCGAGGCGAGCGGGCGGCGCCCGTCGTCCTGGTACAGGTCGGACGAGCCGGTCAGCCGCGAGGCGAACTCCGCGAGGGTGCGCTGCTCGCCCCGCCACAGGTCGCGCACGGTGTCCCGGTACTTGCCGTTCCACTCGGTCCACAGCGGCGGGAAGTTGCCCACCTGGTAGCCGCCCTCGCCCACGTCCCACGGCTCGGCGATCAGCTTGACCTGCGAGACCACCGGATCCTGCTGCACCAGGTCGAAGAACGACGACAGCCGGTCCACCTCGTGGAACTGCCGGGCCAGCGTCGCCGCCAGGTCGAAGCGGAATCCGTCGACGTGCATGTCCGTCACCCAGTACCGCAGCGAGTCCATGATCAGCTGGAGTACGTGCGGGGACCGCATGAGCAGGGAGTTCCCGGTCCCGGTCGTATCCATGTAGTAGCGGGGGTCGTCGGTGAGCCGGTAGTAGCGCGAGTTGTCCAGGCCCTTGAAGGACAGCGTCGGGCCCATGTGGTTGCCCTCGGCGGTGTGGTTGTAGACCACGTCGAGGATCACCTCGATCCCGGCCTCGTGCAGCGCCTTGACCGCCGACTTGAACTCCAGCACCTGCTGGCCCCGGTCGCCCCAGGACGCGTAGGCGTTGTGCGGGGCGAAGAAGCCGATGGTGTTGTAGCCCCAGTAGTTGTTCAGGCCCATGTCGACCAGGCGGTGATCGTTCACGAACTGGTGTACGGGCATCAGCTCCAGGGCGGTGACCCCGAGCTCGGTGAGGTGCTCGATGATCGCCGGGTGCGCGAGGGCCGCGTACGTGCCGCGCAGCTCCTCCGGGAGGCCCGGGTGCCGCATGGTGAGGCCCTTGACGTGGGCCTCGTAGATCACCGTGTGGTGGTACTCGGTGCGCGGGCGCCGGTCGTCACCCCAGTCGAAGTAGGGGTTGACCACGACCGAGGTCATCGTGTGCGGCGCCGAGTCGAGATCGTTGCGCCGGTCGGGATCGTCGAAGTGGTAGCCGTAGACCTCCTCGCCCCAGCGGATCGAACCGCTGATCGCACGCGCGTACGGGTCGAGCAGCAGTTTCGCGGAGTTGCAGCGCAGCCCGCGCTCGGGCGCGTACGGGCCGTGCACCCGGAACCCGTACCGCTGCCCCGGCATGATGCCCGGCACATACGCGTGCCGCACGAAGGCGTCGCTCTCCCGGAGCTCGATCGCCGTCTCCGAGCCGTCGTCGTGCAGCAGACACAGCTCTGCTCGGTCCGCGGCCTCCGTGAAGACCGCGAAGTTGGTACCGGCGCCGTCGTACGTGGCACCGAGTGGATACGCCTCGCCAGGCCAGACCTGCATGGATACGACTCTTTCAGGTGTGCGGCGCCGGTGGGGACGCCTTGGTCCCGAGTCTGCCCGAAAGTGAGGGAACCTCCTATGACTTATCTCCCTCTCACCGAGTGACCAGTGCATACGCGGTATGCCCAACCAATGGGGCCAATACATACTCCCGGGGCTGTGGGGGAGTAGGGGGAAGACGTGCGCAAGACAGTGCACCGCCACCTGGGGAAGATGGTGGCGGGTACCGCCATCGCGGTGGCCGGGACCGCCGTGATGGTGGCGGTGACCCTGCCGGGCACGGCGGGGGCGGACGACGCCGGGCCCCGGGCGGGGCAGTCCGTCCCGCAGGAGGCCGGCGCTGCTGCGGGGGCAGGCGGCCGGGCCGTGGCGCCGGGCGTCGTGGAGGCGGCCCCTGCCGAAGGGCGGCAGGGCCAGGGCCGCGACCCACTGACCGACGACGAACTGAAGCGGGTCGAGAAGATCGCCCTCAGCAACCAGCTCTTCCGGAGCAGCGAGAGCGTCGACGGGGAACGCGGCCCGCAGCGCCTCGGCGTCGACCTCGCCGAACCCGAGGCCGACGAGGCGGGCCGGCCGGACGCGCCCCGGCGCGCCGACGTGACGTTCTACGACTACCGGGACGACACCCTCGTCACCCGGACCGTCGATCTCGGCACCGGCAAGGTGGTGCACAGCGACACCCAGCACGGCGTCCAGCCGCCACTGAGCCGCGCCGAGAAGGCCGAGGCGGCCGGCCTCCTGATCGCCGACCCGCTGGGCTCGGGCCTGAAGGCCGACTACCAGGACGCCACCGGCAAGGCGCTCACCTCCCCGGACCAGCTCCAGCTCAGCGGCGCCGTCTACCGCGCCGCGCCGGGCGCCCAGCCCGCCGTGCTCGGCCCATGCGGGGAGCACCGCTGCGTCCGGCTGTTCCCGAAGGTCAAGAACGGTCCGTGGGTCGACGCCAGGTCGCTGGTGATCGACCTGAGCGCCCGCAAGGTCGCCCGGCTCGGCCGCTGACCCGTCCTTTTCGCTCACCCGTCCACCTCGCTCCTCCTCGTCAGGGAGTCATCTCGTCATGCGCGTGAACAGCAACACCAAGGCCCGCACCCGGGCCGGAAGCGTAGGCCGCCCGGTCGATGCCCAGCAGTTCGAGGGCCTCGTCGTCCGCCGTGCAGCGGTCGTTGTCC
>NZ_JBEXSH010000460.1:0-7148 GCF_040613555.1 Streptomyces sp. NPDC006265 | reverse complement strand
CTGGGCGATCAACTGGCCGGTGGCCGGATCGTGGACGTCGAAGGTGCGGGTCACGCCCGGTACGGCGAGGTGGAGGTTGGCCAGGACCTTGTCGGAGTCGGCGAGGACAGTGGGGTCGGCGTCGGGGAGGGTGCGCATGGTGGTCACTTGGCTTCCTGGGCGGAGAGGGCGGTGTCGATGGCGGCCATGAGCTGTCGGAACTCGTCATTGGTGGAGATGACAGGCGGGCAGATCTGGACGGTGTTGCCGCGCAGGTCAGAGACGGGCGGGTGGGCAGCACGTTGCGGTGGAGCACGGACTGAATCTGGTTCTTCGCGCGAATGCACTGACGCATGGATGAGCGCACCGCATGGTGACCCTGCGCAGCATCTGGGTGCGCTCGTCCGCCGGCCACCTGCCCAGCAGGAAGTCTGTGGCCAGTAGCTGAGCCAGAATTTGCGCGTCGACCTTGTCGGTACGGTGGACACGGACGCTGACCGCAACGGAGCGATCCAGGCCCTTGGCCGAAGCCCTCACCGGACTCGGCTATCAGGCCGGTCCGGACCCGGGGGCGGGCATGCGATCCGCATCGGCCCGGTCGTCGCCCGCGGACTGGACATGGGCCACTCGTCACAGCGTCGGCGTCACCCCGGCCAGGGCCCACAACCTCGCCGAAGTCGACGGCTTTGACCGGAGAAACGCCGGCCGGCCACGCTGCCGAAACCGCTACCGCCTGTCGGTGCCGCTGTCTACAGCACCCTCTCGAGGAACGCCTGGGTTCGTTTCTCGCGCGGGTTGGCCAGCACTTCACGGGCGTCGCCGCGTTCCACCGCAATGCCGCCGTCCATGAACAGCACCTCGTCGGCGACCTCACGGGCGAACCCCATCTCGTGCGTGACGAGCAGCATGGTCATCCCGTTGCCGGCGAGGTCGCGCATGACAGCGAGTACTTCGCCCACACGCTCCGGATCCAGCGCGCTGGTGGGTTCGTCGAACAGCATGATGGTGGGTTCCATCGCGAGCGCGCGGGCGATGGCCACGCGTTGCTGCTGGCCGCCGGACAGTTGGGCGGGGTACTTGTGGCCGCACCCCTCCAGGCCGACCCGGGCCAGCAGTTCTCGCGCCTGCTCCCGGCTGGCCGCGCGGCCCTTCTTCTTCACCAGCACCGGTCCGGACATGACATTGCTCTCGGCGGTCATGTTCGGGAACAGGTTGAACTGCTGGAACACCATGCCGATGCGGGCGCGCTGCTCGGCCAGCCGTTGCGGGCGGAGGGCGTGGTAGGCGTGTTCCTTCTCGACGTAGCCGAAGTCCTCTCCGTTGACCTTCAGGACACCGCGGTCGATGGTCTCCAGCCCGTTGATACACCGCAGCAGTGTCGATTTGCCGGATCCGCTCGGCCCGATGATGCAGGAGATCTCGCCCGCCGCGACGGTCAGGTCGATGTCGCGCAGGACTTGGTGACGTCCGAAGCTCTTGCACAGCTTGCGTGCGACGATCGTTCCGTCGGCGTTCACAGCAGGGACTCCCTCGTGGTGGGAACGGGCTGGCCGGCCCCGGGCTCGGCCGAGGTGGCGGCCGGGGTCAGTCGCGCCCGGGTCGAGCGGGAGAAGCGGCGCTCGATCATGGACTGCGGCACGCTCAGCACCAGCGTCATGATCAGGTACCAGAGGCTGGCCACGATCAGCAGCGGAATGGTCTGGTAGTTGCGGGCGTAGATCGCCTGCGCGCTCTGCAACAGGTCGGCGACGCCGAGCACGCTCACCAGTGAGGTCTCCTTGAGCATGCCGATCACCTGGTTGCCGGTGGCCGGAATGACCGCCGGCATGGTCTGCGGGATGATCACGTGCCGGAGCTTGGTGAACCCCGACATACCCAAGGACTCCGCGGCCTCGTGCTGTCCGCGAGGAACCGATGCGAACCCGCCGCGGATGATCTCGGACATGTACGCGGCCTGGTTCAGCGTCAGCCCCACGATGGCCGCGGTCAGCGGGGTCATGATCGCGTTCACGTTCACCGGCGTGGAGATGTCAGTGAACGGGATGCCGATCGAGATGTGCGGGTACAGCGCCGCTATGTTGAACCAGAAGATCAACTGCACGAGCACCGGGGTGCCGCGGAAGAAGGTGATGTACAGCTGGGCGAGCCCGGAGACGGGCCGCTGATGCGACATGCGCATCACCGCCAGCACCAGCCCCAGCAGCGTGCCCAGAGCCATGCTGGCCACGGTGAGCAGCAGCGTGATCAGCAGGCCGTTGAGGATGCTCTCAGTGGTGAAGTAGCTGAACACCACCGGCCAGCGATAGTTCTCGTTCGTCACCGCGGTCCACACCAGAGCGGCGACGATCGCGATCGCCACCGTCCAGGCGACGTAGTCACGCGGACGTTTCGGCGTGATCCGCTTCTTCTCTTCGGCCAGCAACTGTGACACCGGTCGGCTCCTGGTCTTCGTACCGATCAGATCCGTGGTCATGTCAGTCCTGCGGGACGGCCATGGCCGCGGTCTTGATCCCGAGGTCCTGGAAACCCCAGCGGCCCAGCGCGTCGGCGTACTTGGGGCTGTCGATGATCGACTGGATGGCGGCCTGGACCGCGGGGGTCAGCGGCGAGTCCTTCTTCAGCGCCACCGTCACGGTCTTGGTGGCCACCAGTGGCTTCAGGACATCGAACGTCTTGGGCTGCTGCGTGGCCGCCCACCGAAGCCCGGTGAAGTCGTACATCACCGCATCGATCCGCTTGGAGACCAGCTGGGTCAGAGCGTCGTTCACGCTGGGCAGGCTCACCGCCTCGATGGCCGCCTTGCCCTTGCTCGTACAGTCCTGCCTGGACAGCTGCGGCAGCCACTGCAGCTCCGCGGTGCTACCGGACTGCACACCGACACGGTGCCCGCACAGCGTGTGGGTCCTCAGACTCTGCGGATTCCCGTAGGGCACGGACACACCGGTCCCGGCCTTGAAGTAGTCGACCATGTCCAGCACCTTCAGCCGGTCCTTGGTCGCACCCATGGTGGACGCCGTGAAGTCGTACCGGCCGGCCTCCAGTCCGGTGATGATGGTGTCGAACTTGATGTTGTTGAACTGCAGCTTCAGGCCGAGCTTCGCGGCGATCAACCGGGCCATGTCCGGGTTGAACCCGATCGGAGTCTTGTTGTCCGACGCCATGAACGTGGTCGGCGGGCTGGTCAGGTCCATGGCCACCGAGATCGTGCCCCTGGCCTTCACCGTCGCGGGCAGCAGCTTCACCGCCTTCGCATCCGGCTTCACACCGACCGAGATGTCGTCGGTGTGCTCGGCCGACGAGCTCGATCCTCCACCCTTCGCCGTGTTCTTCGCCCCCACGTTCTGCGCGGCGCCGCTCGACCCGCACGCAGCGAGCGAGAGGGCCAGGGCCGTCGTGACGATCGAGACGCTCAAGTGTCTTGTGACTCGCATGGGTTTGCTCCTTACTCAAGGGGAAAGCGCGCTGGGAGCCGCTCAGATCCCGGATGGGTGGCTGTTTGGAACTGGCTGGGGCGATCCGGAGCCGTCAGACGGGGCGTTGGCCCTCGTGAGGTGCCGAATGGCATGCGCTCATCGCGTCGACCGGTCCTGCGGTTCGCGACCTTCACGTACGGCAAAGGCAGGGATGTTCAAAAGGCGGTGTATCCGCCGTCGACGGGCAGGACTGCTCCGGTGATGTACGACGACTCTGATGATGCGAAGAAGAGGACCGCGTCGGCGATTTCTTCGGGGGTGGCGAGGCGTTGCAGCGGGATCTGGGTCTCGCGCTCGCGGCGGTAGGCCTCAGGGTCGGGGCTGCGCTGGATCGCTGCTTCGATGATCGGGGTGGCGGTCAGACCTGGAGCGACGACGTTGACACGGAGGTTGCGCGGGGCCCATTCGATCGCCGCGCCCTTGGCGAGCATGATGAGGCCGCCTTTGGCGGCGGAGTACAGGACTTCCCCGGGCTTGCCGACCATGCCGAGCCGTGAACTGATGCAGACGAACGAGCCTCCTGCCTGGGGCATCAGCGGCGCGAAGTGCTTCATCACCAGGAACGCGCTGAGCAGGTTGCTGTCGAGCACGTTCTTCGCGTCTTCGCAGGGCATCTCGGTGAGCGGGCTGCTGGTCTGCAGGCCGTGGTTGAGGACGACGACATCGACGGTGCCGAGGGACTGGGCGGCCTGGTTGGCCAGGTCCTCGACGAACGCCTCGTCATTGAGGTCCCCGGGGATGTACAGGTCGTCGGGCTGGGCGGTGTCGAGTTGCTCCTTGCGGCCGGTGAGCAGCAGTCGCGCGCCCTCGCGGCGGAAGTGGGAACTCACCGCCTGCCCGATGCCACTGCCGGCACCGGTCACCAGGGCCGCGACGTTGTTGAGTCTCATGTCAGACATTCCTTCACGGGGGGGGGGAGAGGTCGGTCGGGTGGCGCTCGGCCAGGGGGTCTCGTCCCGGGGCCCGTCAGCTGAGGAATCCGCGGGCGTCGACCGGCCACCGCTGCAGCGACGTGCCCGTGCTGCCGGTGACGATCAGTTCCTCGAAACCGAGGATGACCGGACACACGTGGTTCGGTACCACCGGGACGACAGTGCCGACGCTGGGGCGGAACTCGCCGTCCGGCAACGCGAGGAATCCGTGGTACTCGTTGAGCTTGGCCAGGACTGCCTTCGTACCGGCGATCCGGCCGTAGCCGAGCTCGGGGCTGCCTTCACGGCTGAGGGCCTTGGTGCCCGCGTCGAGGATGACCTGCTCGGGCACCCAGTCGCTGACCACGGTGGCAGCGACGAACAACGCGATCTGATCGTCCGTGCAGGCGCCGAGCCGGGCGTTGTTCAGGTCCCCGAAAACGTACTCGCCGGGACGGATTTCGGTGATCACGCCGCTGGTGGAGAACTCGACGGTGGGTGTGGAGCCGGCGCTGACCACTTCGGCGGTGATCCCGACACCGTCGAGGCTGCGTACCGCGGTGGTGAGAGCGGCTTCCTGGTCCTGCGCGGCGCGCTTGCGAGCGTCGCGGCCGGCGCTGCCGTGACCCGGATAGGTGAAGACGCCCACCGGTACCAGGCCGCGCTTGCGGGCGGCGAGCGCGAGGTCACCCGTGGCCTGCGGCGGCGCTCCGGAACGACGGGCACCACAGTCGACCTCGACCACGACCTGCAGCCGGTCCGGTTCGTCGCCCATCGCGTCGGCGAGGGCCTCGATCGCCGCGACGTTGTCCACGCCGACCCGCAGCCGGACGGACTCGGCGAGCCGGCGGATCCGGGCCGCCTTCGTTCCCGAGGGCCAGACCGGGTAGGCGAGGAAGATGTCGTCGAATCCGGCCCCGGCGAAGACCTCGGCCTCACCGACGTTGCCCGCGGTGATTCCGACCGCCCCGGCCTCGATCTGCCGTCGGCCGATCTCCACGCACTTGTGCGTCTTGACGTGAGGCCTGACATCGAGGTTGTGCCGGGCGGCGAAGCCCTGCATGCGGTCGATGTTGTCCTGCATGACATCGACCAGCACGATCGGCGCGGGGGTGTCGACCCGCTCGACCAGAATGTCGAGTGCTCGCTGGAGCCGGTTCACGCTGCACTCCTCTTGCTTGTGTCTGGGAATGAACGAGGGAGCGGATGCCGACTCCCTCGAATGCCGAATGTGCGTGGCGCGCACCATCACCCGCGCTCGCGCTGCACCGCCGTCGTGCCCGCCCCTACACCGCGGTACAGACCATCTGGATCTCGACCGGACTGTTGAGCGGTAGCCCGGCGACACCGATCGCGGTGCGAGCATGACGTCCGTTCTCGCCCAGCACCTCGATGAGCAGTTCACTGGCCGCGTTGGCGACCCGCGACTGAAGACCGAAGTCCGGCGTACTGGCCACGAAAACCAGCATCTGCACGATCCGGACCCGGTCCAGATCTCCCACCGCCTGTACAGCGGCGGCGAGCGCGTTGAGTACGGCGTGGCGTGCGAACTCCTGCGCCGTCTCCAGCTCGACGTCCCGGCCGACAATGCCATGACCCAGCAGCTCACCGTCGCGGTAAGGCAGTTGGCCCGAGATGGAGATGCTGGAGCCCACCGTCCGGTGGTCCACGTAGTACGGGTTGTCACGGAGCTCGGGAAGGGTCAGACCCAGGGCCTGGAGCCGGTCGGAAGCCGAGTCGGTGTGCGCTGCCGACGTCACGGACTGGCTCATCGCATCACCGCCGCGGACGGCGCAGGGAACAAACCCTCGCAGTTGGCCACGAGAACCTGCTTCGTATGAATCGTGATCATCTGCACTCGGTTCTCCTCTCGAGTAACAGTGGCGACAAAGCGCCGTATGGTGGCTTAAAACCACCACTCTATTGTCGTTTGTCGACCATATGGGCGACCGTTGAGAACTGTCAATACAAACTTCAGCCCTGGGCTGCGACCTCGGAACGCCACGTGCGGCTCGCCCCACCGCCGCTGGAAGCGGCGGTCGACGCCGCGACCCGGCTCACCGGTCTCATCCGGTTCGGCGTGGATGAGCACGTGCAACACACCCGTCCGCATGACGGTCGCTGACGGCGATGGGAAGCTCGAGCGGTTGACATGGATGGTCGAGCCGATCCGGTTCCGCCTGGAAGGCGGAACCGGCAGGAAGACGACCGCGACACAGAGACAACTCACCGACGAACAGCGGTAGTTGCCGGAGCCGTTCTTGCCGATAGGCGGGTACGGCCCTTACCCTGAGCGGCTGCGGAATCAGTTCGAGGGTGCGATGTGGCGGTTCAGGGCAGGCGCGCAGTGGCGTGAGTTGTCAGGCGAGTTCGAGACCGACCGCCTGCGGGCGCCGGCAGGCCGGGGGAACGCCGGTCTCTTCACCGATCTGCCGGAAGGCCTGATCGCCCAAGTCACCCGCCAGGGTACGACGGACTTGTCCCTGGTCAGCATGGACTCCCCGACGTCCCCGCTCACGACGAGGCGCCGGGATGATCGTCGGTGAGGATGTCATTGAGGCTCTTGAGGAAGTTGCCGCCGAGCAGTAACAAGCCCGTCAAGAAAGGGTGACGAGGGGGGCGGGACAGACAGGACAGAGGAAACGGGCCTGAGCGTGCCGAACGACGAAGCGTCCGCCGCCGACGCAGTCCGCTGACGGCCCTGCCTGAAGGCCCGCGGCGGACCGATTACGACATCACAGGCGCTGGGATCTGTGCCCAGGTTGCAGCATGCGGGCGGCTCGGA
>NZ_JBEXSH010000459.1:0-7166 GCF_040613555.1 Streptomyces sp. NPDC006265 | reverse complement strand
CCGCACCGCAACTACAAGGACGCCAACCACAAGCCCGAACTGATCTGCGCCCTCACCGAGTTCGACGGCCTGTGCGGCTTCCGCGCCCCGCTGGCGGCCGCGGCCCTCCTCGACGACCTCGGCGTCGACTCCCTCAAGCCCTACGTCGACCTGCTGCACGCCCACCCCGAGGACGCCGCCCTGCGCGAGGTCCTCACGGCGATCCTCACCGCCGACCCCGACGAGATGGCGCGGACCGTCGCCGAAGCGGCCGCCGCCTGCGCCCGCCTCGGCGGCGCCTACGCCCCCTACGCCGACATCGCCCACCACTACCCGGGCGACCCCGGCGTCATCGCCGCGATGCTGCTCAACCATGTCCGGCTCCAGCCCGGCGAGGCCCTCTTCCTCGGCGCCGGCGTCCCGCACGCCTACCTCGACGGCCTCGGCGTCGAGATCATGGCCAACTCCGACAACGTCCTGCGCTGCGGCCTGACCCCCAAGCACATCGACGTCCCCGAACTCCTGCGCATCGTCCGCTTCCTCCCCAGCGACCCCGGCGTCCTGCGCCCGGAGGCCTCCCCGGCCGGCGAGGAGGTCTACGAGACCCCCATCGACGAGTTCCGCCTCTCCCGCTACGTCCTCCCCGAGGCGGGCGCCGCCCACGACCTCACCCGCCCGACTCCGCAGATCCTGCTCTGCACGGCCGGCACCGTCCGGGCCGGCGAGCACGACCTGACCCCAGGTGAGTCCGTCTTCGTCCCGGCCGGCGAAAAGGCCGAAGTCTCCGGAACGGGAACGCTTTTCCGGGCCACCGTCGTCGCCTGACCGTTTGGAGGCCCTCGTGCCGGTGACCTGACTCACCGCCACCGCGGCGGGCTGCAACAATGGCCCACCGTCAAGCACGGGCAAGGCCACGGGCGCCCACCAAGGCGAGCGCCCGGGCCCTGGAACGGCGTACGAAGGGACAACGCGGACATATGAGCGCGTCAGGCGGAACCAAGGCGATCGTGGCGGCACTGGGCGCCAACCTCGCCATCGCGGTAGCGAAGTTCGTGGCGTTCCTCTTCAGCGGCTCGTCCTCGATGCTCGCCGAGTCCGTCCACTCCGTCGCCGACTCCGGCAACCAGGCACTGCTCCTGGTCGGCGGCAAGAAGGCGAAGCGCCAGGCCACCCCGGAACACCCCTTCGGCTACGGCCGCGAGCGCTACATCTACGCCTTCCTCGTCTCCATCGTCCTCTTCTCGCTCGGCGGCATGTTCGCCCTGTACGAGGGCTACGAGAAGATCAAGCATCCCCACGAGCTGACGCACTGGTACTGGCCCGTCGGCGTCCTGGTCTTCGCGATCATCGCCGAGAGCTTCTCCTTCCGGACGGCCATCAAGGAGTCCAACCCCCTGCGCGGCAGCCGCTCCTGGAAGGACTTCATCCGCCACGCCAAGGCCCCCGAGCTCCCCGTCGTCCTCCTGGAGGACCTCGGTGCCCTCGTCGGCCTCATCCTCGCGCTCGGTGGCGTCGGCCTCGCCCTCCTCACCGGCGAGAGCGTCTGGGACGGCATCGGCACCCTCTGCATCGGCATCCTGCTCATCCTGATCGCCCTGGTCCTGGCCGCCGAGACCAAGTCCCTGCTGCTCGGCGAGTCCGCCGGCCTCGAGGAGACCCGGAAGATCGAGGCCGCCGTCGTCGACGGTCACACCGTCACCCGCGTCATCCACATGCGCACGCTCCACCTCGGCCCCGAGGAACTCCTCGTCGCCGCCAAGATCGCCGTTCAGCACGATGACACGGCCTCCGAGATCGCCACCGCCATCGACGCCGCCGAGGCCCGCATCCGCGACGCCGTGCCGATCGCCCGCGTGATCTACCTCGAGCCGGACATCTACAGCGAGCGGGAAGCTGCCAAGGGCCCCGACCCCGAGGCCACCCCGGGCGGCCCGGCCCCCTCGGCCCACTGACCCCTCCACCAGCGCCCACGGGGCCCGCCGGACCATCCGGCGGGCCCCGTCGCCGTCCGGAGCCCGACTACACGATCACTTGAGGGATTCTGGTGTGGGCTGGGGTTCGCACCTGCCCCCGGTGTAGCTTGGGACGGAGCCAGACGTCGCTGCTGATGGCGGTCGGGCGGTCCCACCGCGGACCGGCCGAGGGAGAGAGGGCCTCCGACGGACTGCGCTGCGCGTACGCGGGCATGCCTGTGTCCTCTTTTCGGGGCACCCCTGTGTCCGACCGCCGCGCAGACCAGCCGTACCCACCTCGCCCCAACCCCGAGGAGCAGTCCGCAATGACGACTGTCGAAAACCGACAGGACTTCAAGGTCGCCGACCTCTCCCTGGCCGCGTTCGGCCGCAAGGAGATCACCCTCGCCGAGCACGAGATGCCGGGCCTGATGGCGATCCGCAAGGAGTACGCCGAGGCGCAGCCCTTGGCCGGCGCCCGTGTCACCGGCTCCCTGCACATGACCGTGCAGACCGCCGTGCTCATCGAGACCCTGGTCGCCCTCGGCGCGCAGGTCCGCTGGGCCTCCTGCAACATCTTCTCCACCCAGGACCACGCTGCCGCCGCCATCGCCGTCGGCCCGAACGGCACCGTGGACAACCCCCAGGGCGTCCCGGTCTTCGCCTGGAAGGGCGAGACCCTGGACGAGTACTGGTGGTGCACCGAGCAGGCGCTGACCTGGCCGGACAGCCCCACCGGCGGCCCCAACATGATCCTGGACGACGGCGGCGACGCCACCCTCCTCGTCCACAAGGGCGTCGAGTACGAGAAGGACGGCAAGGTCCCCTCGCCCGACACCGCCGAGTCCGACGAGCACCGCGTCGTCCTCGAACTGCTGAACCGCACCATCACGGACGGCTCGCAGAAGTGGACCCAGCTGGCCTCCGAGATCCGCGGCGTCACCGAGGAGACCACGACGGGTGTCCACCGCCTGTACGAGATGCAGCGCGACGGCGTCCTCCTGTTCCCGGCGATCAACGTCAACGACGCCGTCACCAAGTCGAAGTTCGACAACAAGTACGGCTGCCGCCACTCGCTCATCGACGGCATCAACCGTGCCACGGACGTCCTCATCGGCGGCAAGACCGCGGTCGTCTTCGGCTACGGCGACGTCGGCAAGGGCTGTGCGGAGTCCCTGCGCGGGCAGGGCGCCCGTGTGATCGTCACCGAGATCGACCCGATCTGCGCCCTCCAGGCCGCGATGGACGGCTACCAGGTCGCGACCCTCGACGACGTCGTCGAGACGGCCGACATCTTCATCACCACGACCGGCAACAAGGACATCATCATGGCCTCGGACATGGCCAAGATGAAGCACCAGGCCATCGTCGGAAACATCGGCCACTTCGACAACGAGATCGACATGGCCGGCCTCGCCAAGATCCCCGGCATCGTCAAGGACGAGGTCAAGCCCCAGGTCCACACCTGGACCTTCTCCGACGGCAAGGTGATCATCGTCCTGTCCGAGGGCCGCCTGCTGAACCTGGGCAACGCCACCGGCCACCCGTCGTTCGTGATGTCCAACTCCTTCGCGGACCAGACCCTGGCCCAGATCGAGCTGTTCACCAAGCCCGACGAGTACCCGACCGGCGTCTACGTGCTGCCCAAGCACCTCGACGAGAAGGTCGCCCGCCTCCACCTCGACGCGCTCGGCGTGAAGCTGACGACGTTGCGCCCCGAGCAGGCCGAGTACATCGGAGTGCAGGTCGAAGGCCCGTTCAAACCGGACCACTACCGCTACTGAGCCGAGCAGCACCGCTGCCGCGTTCGCAGCCGGACAGATCTCCGAGGCAGGCCCCCGCACCCCCGTGCCGGGGGCCTGCCCCGTTAGACGGGCCGGCGACGACCGGCCCAGCCCGTCAAGACCCAGGACCCCCATGCCCCGCGGCCGCTATTCGCTCCACGATCCGCACGATCACACCCCCCTCGCAGAAGAACACTTCCAGTGCGCCCCCGGCCCTTCCGGCTGGCGCTACGTCTCCCAGCTGACCACCCCCGCAGGTGATCACCACGGCTCCGTCGACCTCACCCTCGACGAACTGGGCCGCCCCATCCGCCTCGAACTCCACGCCGCCGCCTGGCAGGTCCGCGGCGCCGCCCTCGACGGAGTCACCTGGGTCCGCACCGACCCCACCGGGACCGACGCCACCGAAGGCAATGTGCGCGCCCACGCCTTCACCGGCACGTCCCCGGCATTCCTCGTCGCCACCGCCCGACTCCTGCGCCTCACCCCCTCCGCAGCCGCCACCCGCGTACGCCTTGTGGCCTTCACGGACCCGGTCCTCGCCCCACGCACCGTGGACCAGTCCTGGGCCTTGGTGAAGAGCGAAGCACACGCCACTGACAATGGCCCCCTGGCCGTGGACGAATACCAGGTCACAGCGTTGGACACGGGCGAGCAGCATGCCGTGCACATCGCGGGGGACGTGGTGCTCGCGGCCCCTGGCATCGAGCTCGAAGACCTGGAATCACCGCCGTCGGTGTTCACCTGAAACAGACAGTCACGCCGGGGCGGCGGGCCCCGCCCCGCACTAGTGCCGCGACAGGCAACGTTCGCCCCGTCACGACGCCCGGCACGCTCCCGCAAGCTCTCGACTCCGCTCGAGCAGGGGGTACCCCCACTCGCCGCACCGGACAAAAAGCCCTGGTAGCTCCGCTACGAGGGTTTCCGCCCGGCACGCCGAGAGCACGCACCGAACACCGCTCCTTCCTCCACGGAGATCCATCAGAAGGGCCCTAGGCCGGCGGCACGAACCCGGTACCGGGTCGGTCGCCCGCCGAGCCCGTCGGCGACTTCGCGGGCCGCTCCTCAGCGGACGGCTCGGAGACCACCTCGTGCGCTCCAACCGGTGGTCCGTAGGCAGCGGGAGTCCCGCCACGAGCCTCGGGCGAGACCGCTCGGTCATTCGTCGCCGGGACGGCGGCGGGCATGGCCGCCCGGCCCGTATCGCTCCCGAAAGCCCGCCGGGCTTCCCGCGCCTGCCGTTCCTGCACGACGGCCGCCAGATATGCCGCCGGTGGCACACCCTGCGGCACCGGGGCCCCCGTCCGCTCCGCCAGATCCGACGCCAGCCGCTCCGCCATCGACCAGCCCACCTGCGGATCCAGCTGCTGCATGCGGGTCAGGTACTGCCGGACGGCGAGCCACAACCCGTCGGGCACCGCCGACAGATCGAGCCCCGAGAACCGCCCCGCAAGCCACGGCGGAGGAGGCGGCACGAAACCGGTCCGCGTGACCGGAATCCGCTCCCGCACGACGAGCGTCCCCGCGAACACATCCCCCAGCCGCCGCCCGCGCGCCGACACGAACGAGGCGATGCAGGCGACGATCCCGAAGGTCATGAGGATCTCGATCACCCCGATCAAGCCCCTCACCAGCGCATGCCGGAAGCGGATCGGCCCCCCGTCGTCCCGCACGACACGCAGCCCGCACGCCAGTTTCCCGAGCGACCGCCCGTGACTGACCGTCTCCACCGCGATCGGCCCGCCCACCAGCACGAGAACGAACGTCGCGATCGACAGCGCCGTCTGCGCCGCCTCGTCGAGCGAGGCCGTGGACGTCACCAGCACGATGGTCACCGCGACGTAGACCGCCATCGCCGCCACCAGATCGAGCAGCACGGCCAGCGCCCTGCTGGGCAGTCTCGCGGGGCGCAGCTCCAACGCCACAGCCTCGCCCGTCACCAGCTCACTCACGCCCGCCGTCCTTCCCCTGCCCTGCCCCCGACAGGGCCAGTCTGCCAAGCTGAGGGCGCATCGCACCGTAGTACGACAAGCTGATCCACGACGAGCCTCCGACGACCAGCCGAGGAGCAGGCACACCGATGGACCTCGACGTCTTCGTCTCCGCCCACCGAGCGGAGTGGGACCGCCTCGAAGCCCTCCTCCACCGACAGCGCCGACTCAACGGCGCCGAGGCCGACGAACTCGTCACCCTCTACCAGCGCACGGCGACCCACCTTTCCCTGATCCAGTCCAGCGCCCCGGACCCGCAGCTGACCGGAAGGCTCAGCCAGCTCGTGGCCCGCGCGCGCAGCGCCGTGACAGGCACTCGACGCGCCTCCTGGCGAGACGTCACCCGCTTCCTGACCCACGGTTTCCCCGCGGCCGTCTACAAGGCACGCCACTGGTGGGTGCCGACAGCGCTCCTGTCGACGGCCGTCGCCGCCCTCCTCGGCTGGTGGATCGGCACGCACCCCGAAGTCCAGGCCTCCATCGCGGCCCCCAGCGAACTCCGCGAGCTCACCCGTCCCGGCGGCCAGTACGAGACGTACTACTCCAGCCACCCGGCCGCCAGCTTCGCCGCCCAGGTCTGGACGAACAACGCCTGGGCCGCAGCCCTGTGCCTCATCCTGGGGGTCTTCCTCGGACTGCCGGTCCTGTGGATCCTCTTCCAGAACATGCTCAACCTCGGCATCGGTGTCGGCCTGATGTCGTCGGCCGGCCGCCTCGACACGTTCCTGGGCCTGGTCCTCCCACACGGTCTCCTCGAACTGACCGCTGTCTTCGTCGCAGCCGGCACCGGTCTGCGCCTGGGCTGGACACTCATCGACCCCGGCCCCCGGACGCGGCGCACGGCTCTCGCGGAAGAGGGCCGAGCCGCCATAGGCATGGCCATCGGCCTCGCCCTCGTCCTCTTCGTCTCCGGCGCCATCGAAGGCTTCGTCACCCCGTCCGGCCTCCCCACCTGGGCCCGCATCACCATCGGGGTCACCGCCGAAGTGGCTTTCCTGTCCTACGTCTACGTCCTGGGCGGCCGTGCCGCCCGCGCCGGGGAGACGGGTGACGTCGAGGCTGCGGAACGCAGCGCGACCGTCCCCACCGCCGCCTGATCGTCCCGCCGACCGGCGGATGTGCGACCACCTCCGTTCAGCTGCTAGTCTCCTCTTCGCCCCGCAGGAGCCGTTGACACGGTGAGCGCGGGGAGGTAGATTTGAACAGTTGCCTGGAGATGGGCTCTAGTCCCAGACCAGCCGCAGTGAACATCTATCTGCTTCCTGAAACGCTGGTTTCATTGAAGCCTCTCCCGATGAATCGGAAATGAGCGGCCGGTCAGTCCGGCTCGAAACTTCTGATAAAGTCGGAACCGCCGGAAAGGGAAACGCGGAAGCGGGAACCTGGAAAGCACCGAGGAAATCGGATCGAAAAGGATCTGATAGAGTCGGAAACGCAAGACCGAAGGGAAGCCCGGAGGA
>NZ_JBEXSH010000458.1:0-7169 GCF_040613555.1 Streptomyces sp. NPDC006265 | reverse complement strand
TGTCGAGCTTGGTGATGGCGCTGCCGTCGGTCATGGGGATGAAGGACGGCAGGCCGGCGGGCAGGGTGCTGTCGACGGTGATGTCGTCGAAGGTCGCCCGCCACCGCCAGGACGGGAACGCCCACCGAGCCCAGCCGGAAGCGCGGGACCCGGCCGTCGCGCATCACGGCGTCGTCGTAGGCGAGGCTTGAGGCCATCGCCTCCATGCCGGCCCACATGGGGGACTGGCGGGCGCCCTGGATCACCCCCTCGGCCAGGCCGGTCAGCCGCAGGAACAGTTCGACCGCGTCCCCGCGCCGTCCCTCACCGAGCGCCTCCGTCAGCCGTTCCGTGTACTCCGCACGCTCCTTGGCGCCCTCCTCGGACATCGCGAACGGCGTCTCGTAGACCGCCACGCGCCGTACCGGCAGCCCGCTCGCCGCCGCCTCCAGCGCCAGCGCCCCGCCCGAGGAGATGCCGTACAGGTGCGCCTCGCCGCCCACCGCCTCGATCACCGCGGCCAGGTCCTCGACCTCACGCTCCACGGCGTACGGCGCGGTGTCCGCACTGGCGCCGCGGCCCCGGCGGTCGTACACCACGGCCTGGAAACGCTCCGAGAGCGACACGGCGAGCGGCGCCAGGGTGCCGCCCGTCGACATCGCACCGCTCACCAGGACGACCGCGGGACCGCGGCCGGTGCTCTCGTAGGCGATGCGGGTGCCGTCGCGCGAAAGGATCTTCTTGTCCATGCTCATGCAGACTGCCGCACGCCGCGGTGTTCATCGATGAGGCGGGCGGCGCGTCAGCCGATCAGAAAACTTCCACTTCGTAGAAGCACAGGTGGTCCTTGATCTCGGCGACGTCCGGCTTGGGGTCCGGATACGCCCAGACGAGGTCCGCGGCATCCGGCCGCGACCAGTAGGAGGCGGTGCCCTTGAACGGGCAGTACGTCTGCGTACCGGACGGCGTCAGCAGGTCCAGGCGCACGTCCTCGGGCGGGATGTAGTACCGCTCGGGACAGCCCGTCTCGCGCAGCACCAGCGACCGGTCGCTCTCCGCCAGCACCTGCCCTCCGTGCACCACGCGCACATGCCCGCCGCGCTCGATGGTGATGCGATGCCCTCTGGTCACGATCCGCCCCTCCTCGGGTAGCCGACTCCTGCGCTACAGCGCAGGCTGAAGCGGAGTTCTTCCCTCGCCGCAGCAGGAGGCCCCGATGCGCGCCACGGAACCGGCCGGAAACCGCTCCCGCCTGCTCCACCAGGTCCGGTACGCGCTGCGCCACCCGAAGCGCGTGCCCGCGCACGCCCGGCGCGCGGTGCGGGACGCCTGGCTGCGGCTGCGCCACCCCGACCACATCGCCTACTACCGGGCCGTCATGGCCTCGGACGCGGCCCGCTGCACCGAGGCGGCGGTCGGGCACAACCCCTCGCGCGAGAAGTGGGCACGCATCGGCCGCATGCAGTTCGACTACCTGGTGGGCCACGGCCTCCGGCCGCACCACCGGATGCTGGAGATCGGCTGCGGTAACCTGCGCGCCGGGCGGTTGTTCATCGGCCACCTCGACACCGGGCACTACTACGGCATCGACATCTCGCCCCACATCCTGCTCGCCGCCCAGGACACCCTCGTCGCCGAGAAGCTCCAGCCCAAACTGCCCTATCTGGCGCTCGCCGACGACCTCACCTTCGCCTTCCTGCCGGCCGCGCACTTCGATGTCGTGCACGCGCACAGCGTCTTCTCGCACTCGCCGCTGCACGTCATCGAGGAGTGCTTCGCGCACGTCGGCCGGATCCTCGCGCCCGGCGGGTTCTTCGACTTCACCTTCGACCGCACCGAGGGCGAGGAGCACCAGGTCCTGCACGAGGACTTCTACTACCGGACGCGGACGCTGACCGACCTCGCCGCCAAGCACGGCCTGGACGCCCGGTTCATGGACGACTGGGAGCGCCTGCCCCACCGGCAGTCCAGAATGCGGGTCACCGTCACGGTGGACCGCGCCCGTACGGTGGGCTCATGAACATCTGTGTCTTCCTGTCCGCCGCCGACCTCGACGAGCGCTACACCACTCCCGCGCGGGAGTTCGCCGAGCTGCTGGGCAAGGGCGGTCACACGCTCGTGTGGGGCGGCTCCGACGTCGGCCTCATGAAGGTGGTTGCCGACGCGGTGCAGGAGGCGGGCGGCCGGCTGGCCGGCGTCTCCGTGCAGTTCCTCGCGGCCAAGGCCCGCCCGGGCGTCGACGAGATGGTCGTCGCCAAGGACCTCGCCGAGCGCAAGAAGCTGCTCCTGGAGAGGGCCGACGCCGTGGTGATCATGGTCGGCGGCACGGGCACGCTCGACGAGGCGACCGAGATCCTGGAACTGAAGAAGCACGGGCACACCGACAAGCCGGTGGTCCTGCTCAACACGGCGGGCTTCTACGACGGCCTGAAGGAGCAGTTCCGCCGCATGGACGCCGAGGGCTTCCTGCCCCGGCCGCTCACCGACCTGGTGTTCTTCGCCGAGGAGCCGGTGGGGGCACTTGCGTACCTGGAGGAGAGCCGGGGTATCGCGTGACCTAGGGGCCTTGTGATGGATCTCCGCAGCGTCGCGACGCCCGGCACGCACTCCCCCACTCTCGGCTTCGCTCGAGCGGGGGGACCCCCACGCCGCACGGTGCGAAGGGACAGGTGGCTCCGCCACATGATCCTCCGCACCGCACGCCGATCGCACGCACCGCACGCCGCTCCTTCTCCTGCGGAGATCCATCACAAGGCCCCGGCACTGATGCGAGCATGGCGGGCATGGCTACTCATGTGATCACCGGAGCCGGCTCCGGCATCGGCGCGGCCGTGGCCCGCCGCCTGCACGCGCGCGGGGACGACCTCGTGCTGCACGCGCGCGACGCGGGCCGCGCGAAGGAGCTGGCGGCCGGGTTCCCCGGGGCGCGGACCCTGGTGGGTGACCTCGCCGACCCCGACAAGCTCTCCTGGGCCTTCTCCCACCAGTCGCTGCCGGACCGGGTGGACTCGCTGCTGCACATCGCCGGCGTCGTCGACCTCGGACCGGTCGGCGAGCTCACCCCGAAGGCCTGGCGCCACCAGCTCAACGTCAACCTGGTCGCCCCCGCCGAGCTGACCCGGCACTTCCTGCCCCAACTGCGCGCCGCCCGCGGCCACGTGCTGTTCGTCAACTCCGGCGCCGGCCTGGGCGCCCACGCCGACTGGTCCGCGTACGCCGCCTCCAAGCACGGCCTGAAGGCGCTCGCCGACTCCCTGCGCCACGAGGAGCACGGCAACGGGGTCCGCGTCACCTCGGTGTACCCCGGCCGCACGGCCAGCCCCATGCAGGCCAAGGTCCACCAGCAGGAGGGCAAGGAGTACGACGCCGCGCGGTGGATCGACCCGGAGTCTGTCGCCACGACGATCGTCATGGCCCTGGATCTGCCCCGGGACGCGGAGGTCAACGACCTGACGGTGCGCCCGGGGCGCTGACCCCGGTGCGCCCCCTGCGTAGGCTTCTCCGGTGAGCGAAAACAGCCAGTTCAGGTTCGGCGCGGCCACCGGCGTGGGGTCCATGCCGGGCGGCGACGCCCGAGAGGCCGCCAAAACGGTCACCGGTACCTTCGAGGACTTCCCCTTCCTGCCCGAACTGCCCGCCCGGGGACCCGGCGCGGACATGGTCGGGCGGACCGCCGGCATGCTCGTCGAGCTGTACGCGCGCGTGGAGCCCAGCGGATGGCGCCTCGGGGACCGGCCGGGCCGGGACACCAAACGGGCCCGCTCCTGGCTCGGCGAGGACCTCGACGCGCTCGAGGAGTTCACGCAGGACTACGAGGGGCCGCTGAAGGTCCAGGCCGTCGGCCCCTGGACCCTCGCGGCCAACCTGGAGCTGCGGGGCGGCGAGGTGGCGCTTTCCGACCCGGGGGCCTGCCGCGACCTCGCCGCCTCCCTGGCCGAGGGGCTGCGGCTGCATCTCGCCGAGGTGCGGCGGCGGATCCCCGGCGCGCAGCTCGTCCTCCAGCTCGACGAGCCGTCCCTCACCGCCGTCCTGCGCGGGCAGGTGAAGAGCGCCAGCGGATACCGCACCCACCGGGCCGTCGACCGGCAGGTCGTCGAGCAGACGCTGCGCGACCTCGTCGGCGTGCACACGGCCGGCCCGGCCGTGGTCCACTCCTGCGCCCCCGACGTGCCGTTCGCGCTGCTGCGCCGGGCGGGCGCGGCCGCCGTCTCCTTCGACTTCTCCCTGCTCACCGAGCGTGACGACGAGACGATCGGGGAGGCCGTGGAGGGCGGCACCCGGCTCTTCACCGGTGTCGTCCCGTCCGTGGAAGGCCCATTGTCAGACCCTGCCGGTAGCGTCATGGGTGTCAGGACGCTGTGGCGCAGGCTGGGGCTGTCTCCGGGGCTTCTCGCGGAGGCGGTCACGGTCACCCCGGCGTGCGGACTCGCGGGGGTCTCCCCGGGGTACGCGCGCACGGCTCTCGCGCACTGCGCCCGGGCGGCGAGATCCCTCGCGGACAACCCAGAGTAACGGGAGGACGACACGGTGGCCGGCGACAAGCAAGCGGAGACGACGACGGTGCCCGCAGAGGCACGGGAGAAGCACGCGCGCCTCGCGGAGCAGATCGAGGAGCACCGCTTCCGCTACTACGTGAAGGACGCTCCCGTCGTCAGCGACGCGGAGTTCGATCAGCTGCTGCGTTCCCTGGAGGCGTTGGAGGAGGAGCACCCGGAGCTGCGCACGCCGCACTCGCCGACCCAGAAGGTCTCCGGGTCCTACGAGACGGAGTTCACGGCCGTCGCGCACCGCGAGCGCATGCTCTCCCTCGACAACACGTTCAACGACGAGGCGATGGCCGCCTGGACGGAGCGCATCGCGAGGGAACTGGGTGAGCAGGACTACCACTTCCTGTGCGAGCTGAAGGTCGACGGCCTCGCGGTGAACCTCACCTACGAGCACGGCCGCCTCACCCGCGCGGCCACCCGCGGCGACGGCCGCACCGGCGAGGACATCACGCCGAACGTGCGGACGATCGCGGAGATCCCCGACCGCCTCGAGGGCGACTCCGTCCCCGACCTCGTGGAGATCCGCGGCGAGGTCTACTTCCCGATGGAGAAGTTCCAGGAGCTCAACGCCCGTCTCGTCGAGGCCGGCGACAAGCCCTTCGCCAACCCGCGCAACGCGGCGGCCGGTTCACTGCGCCAGAAGGACCCACGCGTCACCGCCACCCGCCCCCTGCACATGGTGGTGCACGGCATCGGCGCCCTGGAGGGCTTCACGGGCCTGACCCGCCTCTCCCAGGCCTACGACCTGCTGAAGGCCTGGGGCCTGCCCACTTCCGGCCACAACCGGGTGGTCGACGGCCTGGAAGGCATCCGGGAGTTCATCGCGTACTTCGGCGAGAACCGCCACTCCGTGGAGTGGGAGATCGACGGCGTGGTCGTCAAGCTCGACCAGATCCCCCTCCAGGGCCGCCTCGGCTCCACCTCGCGCGCCCCGCGCTGGGCGATCGCGTACAAGTACGCGCCGGAGGAGGTCAACACCAAGCTCGTCAACATCCGCGTGGGCGTGGGCCGCACCGGCCGCGTCACCCCGTACGCCCAGGTCGAACCGGTCACGGTCGCGGGCTCCGAGGTCGAGTTCGCCACGCTCCACAACCAGGACGTGGTCAAGGCCAAGGGCGTCCTCATCGGCGACACGGTCGTGCTGCGCAAGGCCGGTGACGTCATCCCGGAGATCCTCGGCCCGGTCGCCGACCTGCGCGACGGCAGCGAGCGCGAGTTCGTCATGCCGAGCGAGTGCCCCGAGTGCGGCACGGCGCTGCGGCCGATGAAGGAGGGCGACGTCGACCTGCGCTGCCCGAACGCCCGCACCTGCCCGGCCCAGTTGCGCGAGCGCCTGTTCTACCTCGCGGGCCGCAAGGCCCTGGACATCGAGCACTTCGGCTACGTCGCCGCCGCCGCCCTGACCGCCCCGCTGGAGCCGAAGACCCCGCCGCTGGTCGACGAGGCCGGCCTGTTCGACCTCACCATCGAGCAGCTGCTGCCCATCAAGGCCTACGTCCTCGACCCGGACAGCGGACTGCCCAAACGCGACCCGAAGACCGGCGAGGAGAAGGTCGCCACTGTCTTCGCGAACCAGCAGGGCGAGCCCCGCAAGAACGCGGTCGCCATGCTGGAGAACATCGCGGCGGCCAAGGAGCGCCCGCTCGCCCGGGTCATCACCAGCCTGTCGATCCGTCACGTCGGACCCGTGGCGGCCGAGGCGCTGGCCCGCGAGTTCCGCTCGATCGAGCGCATCGACCAGGCCACGGAGGAGGAGCTGGCGGTCACCGAGGGCGTCGGCCCGACCATCGCCGCCTCCCTGAAGCAATGGTTCGCCGAGGACTGGCACCGCGACATCATCCGTAGGTGGAAGGCCGCGGGCGTCCGCATGGAGGCCGAGAGCACCGGCGAGGACGAGGGGCCGC
Source organism: Streptomyces sp. NPDC006265 (assembly GCF_040613555.1). Lineage (NCBI taxonomy): Bacteria > Bacillati > Actinomycetota > Actinomycetes > Kitasatosporales > Streptomycetaceae > Streptomyces > Streptomyces sp. NPDC006265. Next base: position 739 of record NZ_JBEXSH010000458.1, on the reverse strand, counting down.
GCCCCCTCGAAGGCCTCACCGTCGTCGTCACCGGCACCCTCGAACACTTCACGCGGGACGGCGCCAAGGAGGCGCTGCAGAGCCGCGGAGCGAAGGTGACCGGCTCGGTTTCGAAGAAGACGTCGTTCGTCGTGGTGGGTGACAGCCCCGGATCGAAGTACGACAAGGCGATGCAGTTGAAGGTTCCGGTCCTGAACGAGGAAGGTTTCGGCGTCCTGCTGGACCAGGGACCGGACGCGGCGGCCGAAGTCGCCCTTTCGGCCGAGGAGTAGCGGTTGAAGGCCACCCGTTCGGCGCATACCAGATGCATACGGGTGGCCGGGACGCATTCGGGCAACCGTCGGCGACCGCTGCCCGTGGAAGCCTTCCGCGGCCTACTGTTGAGATGTGCGCCTGCCGTGCCCAGCCGCGGTCGGGGCATCTTCGTGCTCGCACAGAGCGCGGGAAGGGTTTTCGGGCGCGGGCCGTTGAGGGTTGTCGGGCACCTGGCCGCGGGGCGTGGGCACCGCCGGCTGTGAGAGGGACGGGAATGGAACCGACCGAGAGCGCCGGGCCGGGCTCACGGCTGCGCCTGCGCCGCATGGCGGTCGCATGGCGTGCAGTCCGTGGGGCCGTGTGGCCGGCGGGGCGTCCGGGTGCGGAGGTGCGCGCCGTCGGACAGTACACCCCGGACGGTCGTGGCGGCGCGGGGCGCGCCGCGGACGGCCCCGGAGCACAGCCGATCACCGAACGCACGTCC
>NZ_JBEXSH010000457.1:0-7205 GCF_040613555.1 Streptomyces sp. NPDC006265 | reverse complement strand
GGTGTGCCGCGCTGCCGCGCGGGGGGCCGCTCCGCTCCGTTGCGGGGTGGGTGGTCATCGGTCCGCTTCGCTAGTTGACGGTGTATCCGAGGGACTTGGCCTTGTCGGTGATGGCCGTCTGCCAGGTGCCGAGGGTGTCGGTGAGGGTCTTGCCGGAGTTCAGGGCCGGGATCACGGTGGAGGAGTAGATCGCTTCCTGGCTGTACTGGGTGGCGGACCAGCCGGGCCAGACGAGTTCCGCCGCCTCCTGGAAGACCGGGCCGACGTCCTCGGCGAAGTAGCTGGTCTCCTTCTGGCCGGCGAGCCAGGCGACGGCTGCCTTCTTGTACGCGGGGTAGGTGGCCGCGGTGGCCTGGTAGTCGTTGGAGGTCGTCATCCAGGTGACCAGGTCGGAGGCCGCCTTGAGGTTCTTGCTGTGGGAGGAGACGAACCACAGACCACCGCCGACGTTGCCGGTGTAGTTCTTGGCGTCGGCCTCGAACTTCAGCGGTGAGGCGGCGGCGATCTGCCCCTTGGGGATCTTGAAGGTGGAATTGAAGAGCACCTGTCCGTACCAGGAAGGGCCGGGGAGCATGAGGACCTTGCTCGCCTGGTTCTTGATGAAGCCGGCGCTGAAGACGGTGTCCTTGGCGACCGATCCCCTGGCGATCAGAGTGTCGAGCAGCTTGGCCATCCGGGTGCATTTGGGGTCATGCAGGTCAACGGTGACCTTCTTGGCGCCGGTCGTGGTGCCGGCGGTGCACTGACTCGCCCAGAAGTACACCTCGGGAGTCCAGGCGTCCCCGGCTGTTCCGACCAGGTACCCGCGGTGTTCCTTGGCGACCTTCTCGCCGAGCGCCTGGTACTCCTCCCAGGTGGTCGGGACGGAGTAGCCCCACTTGCCCATGAGGTCCTTGTTGTACCAGAGCACGTTCTGGGCAAGGTCGTTGCGCAGGCAGTAGGTGCCGCCGTTGAACTTGCAGGGGTCCAGTGCGCCGTGGGCGAAGCCGTCCAGGGTCGCCTGCGGAATCAGGCCCTTGTCGACGGGCGCGGCATAAGGCGTCTTGCTCTGGGCGGCCCAGCTGCCGTCGTTGACGTTGGCGCTGAAGGCGACGTCTGGCCACCCGCTGCCGGTCCGGTCGAACAACTGCACCTTGGTCTGCAGGTCATTGGCCCCGTTGGCATCGCCGCTGTACGTCACGATCTTCAGCTTCACGTCCGGGTGCGCCTTCTGGTACGCCTGCACGCCGGGCACCCGGGCGGCGTCGGCCCAGACCGTGATCTCGCTGCCTTCCTTCTGCGCGACGGGCTTGAAGGCGGCCGGGGCGGAAGTCGCCGTGGGATTGGGGTCCGCGCTGCCACAGGCGGCGAGCCCGAGCAGGGAGACGGCGCCCAGGACGGCGACGGCCGTGTGTCTGAGCTGACGGCGGGAGGAAACCGGAACGTCGTCGTTCATGACTGACCTCAATCTCGGGAAATGGCGCGCAGCAGTGAGAGGCGGCCGCGTTCGGGGTGTTCGGGACAGGCGGTCGGGTCTGGGGCTCCGGTCATCAGGCCCGGGGCGGAGTGACGGTCTCCTTGTCGACAAATCCCTGAAGGACGGGAGGGTAGTCCAGGCCCGCCGGAAGGGCGACGCCCGCACCGGTGGGGGCATGGACGAGGCCGTGGGCGTCGATGCCGCTCTCGCGGCTGATGGGGTTGCCCATGACCAGCGACTCGTAGTAGGTGGTGTTCGAGATGGCCATGCACAGGTGCCGGTTGGGGATCTCCGGCCCGTGCACCTCGGCGCGCAGCCGGTAGGCGTCGGCGAGGTGGGCGGTGCGCATCGCGCCGGTGAAGCCACCACGCAGTTGGGTGGAGGCGCGGACTCCGAAGGTGGCGGCGCCGGCCTGGATGAAGTCGGCGGAGTTCATGTGCGCCCCGTCGGAGGTCTCGGCCACGAGGAGGGGTACGGCCACCGCGTCGGCGAGGCGCTTGTACGCGGTGACACTGAACTCCCTCATCGGCTCCTCGTACCAGAGGTAGCCGGCGTCGGAGAGAGCGTGTCCGAGGTGGATCGCGTCGGGGAGGTCGAATCCCGCCGACCCGTCGAACATCAGCGGGATGTCGTCCCCCACATGCTCGCGCAGGGCCACCGACAGGCGGGCGTCGCGGCGGGCGTCCCCCCAGGCGTGGAGCTTGATGGCGGGGTAGCCAAGTTCCAGGGCCTGGTCGGCGATGTCCAGGTACTCCTCGACCGACGAGTAGGTGACGGTGGAGGCGTACGCCGGTATGGAGGTGCGGTAGCCGCCGAGCATCTGCCAGGTGGGGCGGTCGGCGAGTCGTCCGGCCAGGTCCCACAGCGCGGTGTCGACCAGCCCCAGTAGGTAGAGCGGGAGCTCCTCGGTGCGGTCCAGCTCCCACATGCGGTGCCAGAGCCATTCCCGCTGCAGGGGATCCTGCCCCACCAACTCCTTAAGCAGTACGCGGTCCAGCAGGTCCGCCAGGATGACACCGCTGCCCCGCCGAGGGGACATCGCCACCCCCTCGACCCCCTCGTCCGTGCAGATGCGCAGCACCGCGGCCTCTCCCTCGGCCGGGCTGCCCAGGAGTCCGTCCCGCCAGACGAAGGGCGGACTGGCTCCCGGCACCCGGAGCGGATGGCATTCGACTTCGGTAATGCGCACGGCGTGCACCCCTTGGAGCGGGAACTACTGCTGCGAAATTTTCGTGTAAGGTAAGTCGTCATACGAATGCTGTCAAGAAGTCCCGCGCAGTAGAATCGCCGTCATCCGCATCAGCAAGGGGGCACACATGGCCAAGGACAGCGTCGGCAGAGCGGGAGAGCCTCCCGTTCTCAAGCCCTGGCCCAAGCGTCCGGCCCGACTTGCGCAGGCCGTCATGGAGAGCCTGACCGACACGATCGTGTCGGGCGTCATTCCTCCAGGATCGACTCTGCCGGTCGAACCCGAGCTCTGCGAGACGTTCGGCGTCAGCCGCATCACCGTCCGCGAGGCGGTCAAGTCCCTGGAGGCCAAGGGACTGGTCCTCGCCCGGCAGGGCTACGGCACCACCGTCACCCCACCCGAGGAATGGAACCTCCTCGACCCCGTCGTGCTCGCAGCGACCGTCCAGCACGATGACCAGCTCGTCGTCCTCGACCAGTTGGTCGACATCCGGTCGACGCTGGAAGCCCAGATGGCAGCCCAGGCCGCGGAGCTGGTCACCGACGACGACCTGCGAGCCATCGAGCGGCTGCTCGCCCGGCTCGACGAGGAGACCGCCGTCCCGGCACGCTTCATCGAAACCGACGTGGCCTTCCACGACCGGATCATGCAGGCATCCCACAACAGGCTCGGCCGTTCCATCATCCGGATCCTCCACGCCCAGGCGCGCACGACATACCTGTACAACGGCACACCGGACGCGACCGCGTGCGAGCGGGCCAACGCGGAACATCGCGCAATCGCCGAGCGGCTGCTGGCCCGAGACTCCGACGGGGCCGCGCAGGCCATGGCCGCACACATCAATACCGCGTGGAGCCGCCGCCGTCTGCCGAACGTGAGCTCCCCCGCCTCCTGAGAACACCCGCATCGACCTCGCCCCCGAGCCGACAGGCCGGGGGCGTTCGCATGCCCAGGGCCGGCCGAGTCGACGACGCTTGACCTATTGACGAAATTCATATGACGTCTAATGTTACATCGCCATTACCCCTTCCCCTCTTGTCGCCGGGGTCTCCCCTGCCCGCCAAGAGCACCCCCGGACCGTCTGAACCTCCCGGAAGGTGTCACGTGCGAACAACCGACATCCGCCCCGCGGGCCCTGACCGCCTCAGATCATGGCTGGCCACAGCCGCCGTCCTCGCCGCCTCGACCGCAGGAGTCCTCATCCAGGCCGGCCCCGCCTTCGCTGCCGGCACGACGACGCTCTACGCCTCACCGAACGGCTCCGGAACCGCCTGCTCCGTGAGCCAGCCGTGCTCCATCACCCAGGCCAAGACCAACGTGCGGGCGATCAACCGCTCCATGACAGGTGACATCACCGTCGAGCTCACCGACGGCACCTACCGGCTCTCCGCGCCGCTGACCTTCACCTCGGCGGACTCCGGCACCGGCGGCCACACGGTGAACTGGAAGGGCGCGCTGGGCGCCCATCCCGTCATCACCGGCGCGCAGAAGGCCACCGGCTGGACCGTGCAGGACTCGGCCAAGAACATCTGGAAGAGCAACGTCGGCACCGGCTTCGACACGCGCCATCTGTCCGTGGACGGCGTCATGGCCACCAGGGCCCGCTCCTCGATCAACCGCTCCGACCTGACCGCGACCACCAGCGGCTACACGTTCACGAACAGCTCGCTGAGCTACCTCAACAGCCTCGCGCAGCCCGGCCGGACCGAGATCCACGGCATCGGATCCTTCACCGACCGCTACGCCCCGGTGACCGGCATCAGCAGCGGCACCATCACCATGACCCAGCCCTCGTGGAACAACAACACGTTCGGCTACGACACCCTGACAAGCCCCTTCCGGGACGGCCCCCTCTACATCGAGAACGCCTACGAGTTCCTCGACACGGCCGGCGAGTGGTACCTCGGCACCGCAACCGGCACCCTGTACTACAAACCGCTCGCCGGGCAGGACATGAGTACGGCCGACGTCGAGGTGCCGAAGCTGGAGTCACTCATCGGCGTCGGAGGGACGTACTCCTCCCCCGCCACCCACATCGCCTTCTCGGGACTGCAGTTCTCGGGCACCAGCTGGCTGGACCCCACCGCGCACGGCTACGCCAGCCAGCAGACCGGCGCATACATCTCCGGTACCTGGGACCGCCCGTCGGACGCGCTGACCTCGTGCCAGAGCGGCTGCCCGCTCTTCGAGGCGACACGCCCTCACTGGGACCAGATGCCCTCCGCCGTCCAGGTCTCGGCCGCCGACCACATCACCTTCACCGGCAACCGGTTCACCCAGCTCGGACAGAGCGGCCTCGGCATCGGCAACGACGCCAACGCCCACACCACCGGCGTGGGACTCGGCGCCGACACCATCACCGCCACCGGCAACGTCTTCACCCAGGACGCGGGCGGCGGCATCGTCGTCGGCGGCATTCAGGCGGACGCACACCACCCCGGTGACAGCCGGATGACCAACCGGAACATCACACTGAGCAACAACCTCATCCACGACGTGGCGCTGGAATACCGCGACATGTCAGCCATCCTCGTCACCTACGTCAACGGTGCGACCGTCTCGCACAACGAGGTGTACAACCTGCCCTACTCCGGCCTCACCATCGGCTACGGCTGGGGCGTCAACGACATCGGCGGCAGCCAGGACTACGTCAACCGGGGCCTGTACAACCACCAGCCCACCTACACGACCGCGACCACCGCCGCGAACAACCACGTCACCGACAACTACATCCACGACCTCATGCAGCAGATGACCGACGGCGGCTGCATGTACACCCTGTCGGCGTCACCGGGCAGCACATTCGAACGCAACTACTGCCATAGCAACGGCGGTTGGTTCGGCTTCTACCACGACGAGGGTTCCCGGAACTTCACGGATACCAACAATGTCTTCCGCAACACCGGCAGCTGGGGCCACGAGAACAGCAGCTCGACCAACAACACCGGCGCCCTGACCCTCACCGGCAATTGGACGAACAACAGTTCCGCGAACATCACCAACACCAATGGCCGTGGTGACGTGGTGAGCGACACCGTCGTCGTCAGCGACGGCAGCTGGCCGTCGGGCGCCAGGACGGTCATGGACAGCGTCGGCATCCAGCCGCTGTACCGTCCGCTGACCACCGACCCCGTCAGCTCGCCCTACAGCGCGTACTCCTCCACTCCGGCCAACACCGGCCAGAGCGGCGGCCGCTTCACCATCACCGACGCGGGCGCGGACACCTGGGGTGCCGGCGGTCAGCACGACGACGCCTACGGCACGGTCTACCAGGCCGGGGCGGCCGTCAACGGCACCTCGGTGACCGCCCGGGTCGACAACCTGGACAACAGCGACGGCTGGGCCAAGGGCGGTGTCGTCCTGCGCAACGACCTCACGGGCAAGGGCTCCTCCGCCGGATACGCGGTCGCGACGGCGACCCCGAGCCACGGCGTCAGTTTCCAGTGGGACTCCAACGCCGACGGCTACCTCGACCGGCTCACCTCCACGGCCTCCACCGTCAAGGCGCCGGTCTGGTTGCGGCTCACCCGCACCGCCACCCAGGTGTCCGCCTACTACTCCACCGACGGATCCACCTTCACCCAGATCGGCTCGACGGTCACCCTGCGGTCCATGGCGGCCACCCAGGACGCCGGTGTCATCCACACCGCTCACAGCACCGCCGCCGGCAGCGCGACCTTCAGCAACCTGCGCATCGTCATCTCTCCCTACAACGCATACAGTTCGATTCCGGCCGCCGTCGGCCAAAGCGGCGGAGTGACCTCCCTGACCAGCGCGGGCATCGACATATGGCGCTCCGGCACGGCATACGACGACGAGTATTCCGCCGCCTACCAGACGGGGGCTGCTGGAACGTCCTCGACCGTCACCGTCCGCGTCGCCAGGCAGGACAAGACCAACAACTGGGCCAAAGCCGGCCTCATGCTGCGCAACAACATCGCCTCCGCCGGCTCGTCCACCGGGTACCTCGTCCTCGCCACCACCCCCAGCAACGGAATCGCCCTGTCGTCGGACTCCAACGGTGACGGCTACCTCGACACCAACACCATCAAGACCGGAAGCGCCACCGTCGCCCCCGTCTGGCTCCGCCTGGCCAGGAGCGGCACGTCGGTCACCGGCTCCTACTCCGCCAACGGCACCACCTGGACCACTGTCGGAACCGCAACACTGACCGGGGCGAACACCACCCTGGACGCGGGCATGTTCTCCACGGCCCACGCCGGCAGTATCGGCACCGCGACCTTCAGCCAGTTCTCCGTCAGCTGACGCAGCGGTTCGGGTCCCGATCTCCGAAACGATCTCCGTGTGCCGGTGCGACCTCCGCACCGGCACACGGAGCGCCGTCGTGTCCGGGCCGTCCTGCGTGCGGCACGGCAACGCGCACGCCCCGGGCGCCGAGTTCAGGCAGCACATCCGAGTCGAGGTCAGCGGACGCAGGCAGACCCGGTCCAGGTCGTACCGGAGGGGCAGGGAACCGAGGGGCGTACGTTCGCCAGTCAGGTCACCGACCAGTCCGACACCGGCTCCGACAACCTGGAACAGCCGCTGCCCGGCCCCGGC
>NZ_JBEXSH010000456.1:0-7212 GCF_040613555.1 Streptomyces sp. NPDC006265 | reverse complement strand
GCGAAGATCCTGAAGGTCGTCGAGGAGCGCACTCAGGTCTGATCAGACCGTGCGAAGGCCCCCGGATCTCCGGGGATTCATCTTCAACGCCCCCGACGGCGGCCGCAAGAAGGCCGACCCGGACAAGCCCCTGGAAGTCGTCGAGGACTCCGACGGGCGCATCACGGACGTCACGGCCCACGACGCCTCAGGACGCTACGTGGCGGGCGAACTCGCCGCCGACGGCAGCCGCTGGCACAGCACCACCCCGCTCGCCGCCAACGCCAGCTACACGGTCCGTGTGAGCACCGAGGACGAGGACGGGGCGCCCGGCCGCAAGGTCGTCACCTTCGACACCGGCAAGCCCACCACCAAGAAGCGACTGGACGTCGCCTTCGGCCCCAGGAAGGGCACCTACGGCGTCGGCCAGCCCATCACGGCCGAACTGAGCCGGCCCGTCAAGGACAAGGCCCAGCGGGCCGTCGTGGAACGCGCCCTCAAGGTCTCCTCCACGCCCGCCACGGACGGCGCCTGGCACTGGGTGGACGACAAGAAGCTCCACTACCGCCCGAAGGACTACTGGCCCGCCCAGGCGACCGTCCAGGTCCGCAGCAACCTGCAGGGCATCAAGATCGGCGACCGGATGTGGGGTGGCAAGGCCAAGCCGCTGACCATCACCACCGCGGACAAGCTCATAGCCGTCACGGACGCCTCCGCCCACCAGATGACCGTCTACAAGAACGACGAGATCGTCCGGCGGATACCGGTCACCACGGGCATGCCCGGCTACGACACCCGCAACGGCGTCAAGGTCGTGCTGGCCAAGGAGGGCACCGTCCGCATGACCAGCGCCAGCATCGGCGCCTCGGACTTCTACGACCTGGTCGTGCACCACTCGGTCCGGGTCACCAACAGCGGCGAGTACGTCCACGCCGCCCCCTGGTCCGTCGGCTCCCAGGGCTACGCCAACGTCAGCCACGGCTGCACCGGCATGAGCACCGAGAACGCCGCCTGGTTCTACGACACCGTCCGCGAGGGCGACATCGTCAAGGTCGTGAACTCCGGCGGCGACATGATGGCCCCCTTCGGCAACGGCTTCGGCGACTGGAACCTCGACTGGGCGAAGTGGCGCACCGGCAGCGCCCTCGTCGGCGGCACCCCGGACGGCCCCACAGAGGCCGACAGGGCCCGCTTGCGGCCCCAGAGCGTCTAGACGCCCCCGGGGGCGCGGGGCCGTGTCGATATGCGGCTCCGCCGCGTGGGCGCGAACAGCTCCCACGCACCCGCAGCCGCCGAACAACAGGGCGAACCGAGCCCCTAGGTGTTCAAAGCCGCCTTCTCCCGCAACAGGGAAGCCAGCGCGGCAGCGAACTCCACCGGCTCCACCGGCAGGGTCACGGCCGCCTCCGCACGGCTCCAGGTCGCCAGCCACGCGTCCTGGGGCCGTCCGATCAGCAGCAGCACCGGCGGGCAGTCGAACACCTCGTCCTTGATCTGCCGGCACAGGCCCATACCCCCCATCGGCACGGCCTCGCCGTCCAGCACACAGACGTCGATCCCGCCCCGGTCCAGCTCCCGCAGCACCGCGTCCGGAGTCGCACACTCCAGGAACTCCACCACGGGAACGTCCGGAGCCGGCCTCCGTCCCGTGGCGAGCCGCACCTGCTCGCGGGTGTTGGAGTCGTCGCTGTAGACCAGCACCGTGGCGGTCGGCTGCATTGTTCCTCCGTGACGTCAGCGTCGTAAGGACAGGCCCGTGGGCCGGATGCTACTCCCTTGAACACCACGTCAACACCGGTACGACCGGGGAAGACACTCCGAACGGCACCCCCCGGAGTGAGGGCGGGATAAGCGACCGACATAATGTCGGTCGTGGCGACAGCAACGACAGTAGAAACCGGGCACGCGCACCCGTCGGTCAATCGGCCGAACCTCACCAGTGTCGGAACCATCATCTGGCTGAGTTCCGAGCTGATGTTCTTCGCGGCCCTCTTCGCGATGTACTTCACTCTGCGATCGGTGACGGGTCCCGATCACTGGAAGGAGATGGCTGCCCATCTCAACTTCCCGTTCTCGGCGACGAACACCACCATCCTGGTGCTCTCCTCGCTCACCTGCCAGCTCGGCGTCTTCGCCGCCGAGCGCGGTGATGTGAAGAAGCTCCGGATGTGGTTCATCGTCACGTTCGTGATGGGTGCGATCTTCATCGGCGGTCAGGTCTTCGAGTACACGGAGCTGGTCAAGGACGCGGGCCTGTCCCTGTCCTCCGATCCGTACGGCTCGGTGTTCTACCTGACCACCGGCTTCCACGGCCTGCACGTGACGGGCGGTCTCATCGCCTTCCTGCTGGTCCTGGGCCGGACCTACGCGGCCCGGAGGTTCACCCACGAGCAGGCGACGGCCGCGATCGTCGTGTCCTATTACTGGCACTTCGTCGATGTCGTCTGGATCGGTCTCTTCGCCACGATCTACATGATCAAGTAGCAGGGCCCGCATCCGCGCGTGCTCGACGAAGCGCGCATCCCAGAAGCATCGACGCAGAAGATCCTGACACCGGGGTAATCCGTGAAAAAGCTCTCCGCACGACGACGCCACCCGTTGGCGGCGCTCGTCGTCCTACTCCTCGCGCTGGCATGCACCGGGGGGCTGTACGCCGTGTTCGCACCCGCGGGCCAGGCGCAGGCCGACGAAACCGCCCAGTCCCTCACCATCGAGGAGGGCAAGAAGCTCTACTCGGTCGGTTGCGCCAGTTGCCACGGCACCGGCGGTCAGGGCACCTCCGACGGGCCGAGCCTGGTGGGTGTGGGCGCAGCGGCCGTCGACTTCCAGGTGGGCACCGGCCGGATGCCGGCCGCCACCTCCCAGGGCCCCCAGGTCCCGGCGAAGAAGAACATCTACTCGCAGGCCGAGATCGACCAGCTGGCGGCGTTCGTCGCCTCGCTGGGTGCCGGTCCGTCCATCCCGACGGAGGAGCAGTACGGCCCCGAGGGTGCCGACATCGCCAGGGGCGGTGAACTGTTCCGCACCAACTGCGCGCAGTGCCACAACTTCACCGGCAAGGGCGGCGCACTGACGCACGGCAAGTACGCGCCCTCGCTTGAGGGTGTCTCCGCGAAGCACATCTACGAGGCCATGCAGACCGGCCCGCAGAACATGCCGTCCTTCCCCGACACCTTGCTGACGGAACAGAACAAGAAGGACATCATCGCGTACCTCGACGCGGTCAACAGCGAAAAGACCGAGAGCCCCGGCGGCCTCGAACTGGGTGGCCTCGGGCCGGTCAGCGAGGGCCTGTTCGGCTGGATCTTCGGTCTCGGCGGTCTGATCGCCGTCGCCGTGTGGGTCGCCGCCCGGACCGCAAAGGCCAAGAAGTCATGACTAGCCAAGACATTCCAGAAGAGAACCTGCCCGCCGCGCGGTCCGCAGGACACGACGAGCACGGTGCGATGAGCGTCGCGGACGACAAGCACCCGTTCGCCGACCCGGGCCTGCCGCCCCACGAGCACCGCATCCAGGACGTCGACGAGCGGGCCGCCAAGCGGTCCGAGCGCTCGGTCGCCTTCCTGTTCACCCTGTCGATGCTGGCGACGGTCGGCTTCATCGCCTCCTTCGTGGCGATCCCGGTCGACAAGTCGGTCTTCATCTTCCCGCTCGGTCACATCAGCGCGCTGAACTTCGCACTGGGCATGACGCTCGGCATCGCGCTGTTCTGCATCGGCGCGGGCGCCGTCCACTGGGCCCGCACCCTGATGTCCGACGTGGAGGTCGCCGACGAGCGGCACGCGATCGAGGCGCCGCCCGAGGTTCGCGAGAAGGTCTTCGCGGACTTCAAGCAGGGCGCCAAGGAGTCGGCGCTCGGCCGTCGCAAGCTGATCCGCAACACGATGCTCGGCGCGCTCACGCTGGTGCCGCTCTCCGGCGTCGTGCTGCTGCGCGACCTCGGCCCGCTGCCCGGCGAGAAGCTCCGCCACACGCTGTGGTCCAAGGGCAAGCTGCTCGTCAACATGAACACGAACGAGCCGCTGCGGCCGTCCGACGTCGCGGTCGGTTCGCTGACCTTCGCCAAGCCCGAGGGCCTGGAGGAGCACGACCACGACTTCCAGAACGAGATCGCCAAGGCCGCCCTGATGATCGTCCGGATCCAGCCGGAGAACATCAAGGACAAGCGCGAGCTCGAGTGGTCGCACCAGGGCATCGTCGCGTACTCGAAGATCTGCACCCACGTCGGTTGCCCGATCTCCCTGTACGAGCAGCAGACGCATCACGTGCTCTGCCCCTGCCACCAGTCCACCTTCGACCTCTCCGACGGTGCCCGAGTGATCTTCGGTCCCGCCGGTCACGCCCTGCCGCAGCTCCGCATCGGCGTGAACGACGAGGGCTACCTCGAGGCGCTCGGCGACTTCGAAGAGCCCGTCGGCCCTGCTTTCTGGGAGCGCGGATGAGCACTGCACAGACACGCCGCAAGGCGCCCGCGGGTGAGCGGGTCGCCGACTGGGCCGACGGCCGCCTCGGGATCTACTCCCTGGCCAAGGCCAACATGCGCAAGATCTTCCCGGACCACTGGTCCTTCATGCTCGGTGAGATCTGCCTCTACAGCTTCATCATCATCATCCTCACGGGTGTGTACCTGACGCTGTTCTTCCACCCGTCGATGAACGAGGTGGAGTACCACGGCAGTTACGTCCCGCTTCAGGGGCAGCTGATGTCGGAGGCGTTCGCCTCCACGCTGGACATCAGCTTCGACGTCCGCGGCGGTCTGCTCATCCGGCAGATCCACCACTGGGCGGCGATCATCTTCCTCGCCGGCATGTTCGTGCACATGATGCGCGTCTTCTTCACCGGCGCGTTCCGCAAGCCGCGCGAGATCAACTGGATGTTCGGCTTCCTGCTGTTCGTCCTGGGCATGTTCACCGGCTTCACCGGCTACTCGCTCCCGGACGACCTGCTCTCCGGCACCGGTGTCCGCTTCACGCAGGGCGCGATCCTGTCCGTGCCGATCGTGGGCACGTATATCTCGATGTTCCTGTTCGGCGGGGAGTTCCCGGGAACCGACTTCGTCGCCCGGTTCTACTCGATCCACATCCTGCTGCTGCCGGGCATCATGCTCGGGCTCGTGGTCGGCCACCTGATCCTGGTCTTCTACCACAAGCACACCCAGTTCGCGGGCCCCGGACGGACCAACAAGAACGTCGTCGGCATGCCGCTTCTGCCGGTCTACATGGCCAAGGCCGGAGGCTTCTTCTTCCTGGTCTTCGGTTTCATCGCGGCCCTCGCCGGCCTCGCGACGATCAACCCGATCTGGGTCCTGGGCCCCTACCGGCCCGACCAGGTGTCGACCGGTGCCCAGCCCGACTGGTACATGGGCTTCGCCGAGGGTCTCATCCGCGCAATGCCCGGCTGGGAGATCAACCTCTGGGGCCACACGCTCGTCCTGGGTGTGTTCATCCCGCTGGTGCTCTTCGGTGTGTTCCTCGGGATCATCGCCCTGTACCCGTTCATCGAGTCCTGGGTCACCGGGGACAAGCGCGAGCACCACATCCTGGACCGGCCGCGCAACGCCCCGACCCGTACGGGTGTCGGTGTCGCCTGGGTGACCGGCTACATCATCATGCTGATCGGCGGTGGCAACGACATCGTCGCCACGCACTTCCATCTGTCGATCAACTCGGTGACCTGGTTCGTCCGGATCGGGTTCTTCCTCGGACCGGTCATCGCCTTCGTCGTCACCAAGCGCATCTGCCTCGGCCTGCAGCGCCGGGACAAGGAGAAGGTGCTGCACGGCCGCGAGTCGGGCATCATCAAGCGCCTGCCGCACGGTGAGTTCATCGAGGTGCACGAGCCGCTCAGCCAGGAGCAGATGTACACGCTCACGGCACACGAGCAGTACAAGCCGGCCCTGATCGGCCCGACGGTCGACGAGAACGGTGTCGAGCGCAAGGTGAAGGGCTCCGAGAAGCTGCGCGCCAAGCTCAGCGACGCCTACTACGGCGAGGAGGCCCAGATCCCGAAGCCCACCGCCGAGGAGTACCGGGAGATCACGAGCGGCCACGGCCACCACTGATCACTGCTTCGCCACGCCACAGAAGGGCCCCGTCCGTCCCCCAAGCTCAGAGCAGGGGGCACCCCCAGCCGGACGGGGCCCTTCGCGCTGCCCGGGGCTGGATAGGGTGGACCCCGTTGAGACTCTCGTCCCGTAGTGCGGGACGCCTGACCCTGGAGCGGCTTATGAGCGCTGTGACCCCCGCTGGAGGCGACACCGCGGCGGGCCGCTCCTGGCCCCTGCTGTTGAACGGTCTGCTGGACGGCAGGCACCTGAGCGCCGACGACACCGCCTGGGCGATGGACCGGATCATGCGCGGCGAGGCGACCGAGGCGCAGATCGCCGGGTTCGTCGTGGCCCTGCGCGCCAAGGGCGAGACCGTCGAGGAGATCAACGGCCTCGTCCGCACGATGTACGAGCACGCCAACGTGATCGAGGTGCCCGGGGCGACGGTCGACATCGTCGGCACGGGCGGCGACGGCGCGAAGACGGTCAACATCTCCACGATGTCCTCGATCGTGGTCGCCGGCACCGGCGCGAAGGTCGTCAAGCACGGCAACCGCGCCGCGTCCTCGGCGTCCGGGGCCTCCGACGTGCTGGAGAAGCTCGGCGTCAACCTCGAGCTGCCCCTGCACCGGGTGACGGAGGTCGCCGAGGAGGCCGGGATCACCTTCTGCTTCGCGGTGAAGTTCCACCCGGCGCTGCGGCACGCGGGCGCCGCCCGCGGCCAGTTGGGCATCCGCACGGTGTTCAACGCCCTCGGCCCGCTCACCAACCCGGCCCGGGTCCGCGCCCAGGCCGTGGGTGTGGCGGACCCCCGCATGGCGCCGATCGTCGCGGGCGTCTTCGCCGAGCGCGGCAACTCCTCCCTGGTCTTCCGGGGCGACGACGGCCTGGACGAGCTGACCACCACGGCCACCTCCCGGGTGTGGACCGTGCGGAGCGGCGAGGTGACCGAGGAGGCCTTCGACCCGCGTGACGTGGGCCTCGAACTGGTCCCCGTGGAGGCGCTGCGCGGCGCGGACGCCTCGTACAACGCGGAGGTCGCCCGGCGGCTTCTGGACGGGGAGACAGGCCCGGTGCGGGACGCTGTGGTGCTGAACTCGGCGGCGGCCCTGGTGGCCCTGGAGCCGACGCAAGCGCCGCTGGCCGAGCAGATCCGCGCCGGGATGGTGAAGGCGGCCGAGTCGATC
>NZ_JBEXSH010000455.1:0-7214 GCF_040613555.1 Streptomyces sp. NPDC006265 | reverse complement strand
CTCAACTCCCTCGCCGACTACCTCACCAAGGTCGGGACCGGCAGCCAGAAAACAGAGGAAAACTAACCATCAGAATTTCTGGCGCAGGACACTAGAGACAGAGATCGTTCTTACCTGGGGAGATCTGTCCGGGTGTCGGCTGTGCTGAGGATGTCGCCGCGCCGACGGTCCGCTCCGAGAGGCGCGGGCTGACCGGGCAGAAGTCAGCAGAGGCCGTAGTACCAGCCGGGATGGGCCGCGATGCGGCCGGGCTGGGAAGGGCCGAACATCAAGTGGAGCAACTGACGTATGGCTGCTCGTGCCGGACACGATGACCGCAGTAATACCGCTTCGGCGGTGCCGACCGGGGAGGGACCGGTGCATTCCGGAAGTGCCCCGGCGGAGCGCAGTGGCCGGTCGGCGCGTCACGCGGAAGACGCTCACCGCGAGGGGGAACCGTCCTTGTGGGAGTCGATGCTCTCGAAGGAGAACCTGCTCGCGGCGCTCAACCGTGTCGAGGCGAACCGGGGTGCTCCCGGGGTGGACGGCATGACCACGGCGGAGTTGCGGCCGTGGGTTGCGGTGCACTGGCCCGCTGTGCGGGCCGGACTCGATGCGGGCACCTACCGGCCGGCGCCGGTCCGTCAGGTGATCATCCCGAAGCCTGGCGGCGGCGAAAGGATCTGAAGGACCGGCTGAAGGAACTGACGTCGCGCCGGTGGAGTATCGCGATGCCTGAACGCATCGTGAAGGTCAACCGCTTCACCGCTGGCTGGATGGGCTACTTCCAGCTTGCGGACACCCCGAAGGTGTTCCGCGAGCTGGCCAAGTGGCTGCACCGCAGGATGCGGCAGATCCGGTGGAAGGAATGGAAGAGGCCGAAGACCCGTCAGCACATGCTGCGCAAGCTCGGGATCAACGAGCAGCTGGCCCGTGAATGGGGCGGCAGCAGCAAGGGGTACTGGCGGATCGCGGGCTCTGCCGTCCTCAGCCGGGCACTGCCCAACACTCACTGGGACGACCTTGGTCTGCGCATGCTCAGGCCGACCTGGCAACGGTTGAGATCAGCTGGATGAACCGCCGGATGCGTGGCCCGCATGTCCGGTGGTGTGGGAGGAGGGCCGGGCGACCCGGCCCTCCTACCCGATTCGGGCAACGGCGGCGGGCTCTGCGTCGTCTTCAGGCGTGAGTCACCACGACGCCAGGAGTGCCATGACCAACACCAAGGCCCGGACGGCCGCGATGATCACCCCCGTCGGGCAGGAGGCCCAGGAGGAGGCGAGGGCGCTGGCGCGGGACGGGCGGGCGGGCAAGGCCGTCCGGCGGTTGCGCAAGGACTCGTGGCTCAAGCGGGGACCGGCGCGGGAGGCCCTGGAGTTGCTGGTCGACGGGCAGGCGCTGCCCACGAGCAGCGGTCAGGCGCTGGATGTTCTGCGTCGGCTCGATGCCCCGCTGGTCGGGGAGCTGACCGCGCTGCTCGAGGGCGGCCGGCAGATCGCCGCGGTCAAGCTGCTGCGTGAGCGGACCGGCATCGACCTGGCCGGCGGCTATCACCTCGTCGTGGAACTGGGCAGCCGGCCGGACACGCACTGAGCACTACGATCACCAGGGCGTGCCGGTCGGAGAAGGGTGGGTGAGCGTCGCTGTGAGTCGGCGCATCGTCGTCGTCACCGCCGTGCACGGCTCCCATGCCCGGTTCCTGCCGGAGGCCTACGCGTCGTTATGCGCGCAGCGGCTCCCCGAGGGCTGGGAGTGGCACTGGGTCGTGCAGGAGGACGGGGAGAGCGAGGACG
The DNA here is from genome assembly GCF_040613555.1 of Streptomyces sp. NPDC006265. Classification (NCBI taxonomy): domain Bacteria; kingdom Bacillati; phylum Actinomycetota; class Actinomycetes; order Kitasatosporales; family Streptomycetaceae; genus Streptomyces; species Streptomyces sp. NPDC006265. The sequence continues at coordinate 5,442 of NZ_JBEXSH010000455.1, read as the reverse complement.
TCGAACCGTACGTGCCGAAGGACGCTCGCGTGACGTTCCGGCAGGGGCGGGCCGGCGGGCCCGGTGTCGCGAGGACCATGGCGCTGGCCCACGGGGACGGGGCGTACGTGAAGGTCCTCGACGCCGACGACCGGTTGGCGCGGGGTGCACTCGCGCGGGATCTCGCCGCGTTGGAAGAGGATCCGGGCCTCGGATGGGCCACGTCGCGGGTGCTCGACCTCATGCCCGACGGGTCGACCGTCGGGTTCCCGGGTGATCCTGACCCGGGGCCGATAGAGCGGGGCGCGGTGCTCGCGCACTGGAAGGCGAACGGCTTCCTCGCGCAGGTGCATCCCGCCTCACTGTTCGTGCGACGGGAGTTGCTGCTCGCCCTGGGCGGGTGGATGGCGCTGCCCGCCTCGGAGGACACGGGTCTGCTGCTGGCGCTGAACGCGGTGAGCAGGGGCTGGTTCTCGGGGGAGGTGGGCCTGCTGTACCGGAAGTGGGACGGGCAGGTGACCGGACAGGCGGCCCACGTGGACCGGGCCGAGCGGGAGGTACGGATGGCTGTCGTGGAGGCCAGGGCCAGGGCGCTGTCCCGGCTCCGGTGGGGTGCGCCGGCCGCGCTATGAGAGCAGCTCGGTCTGCGCCGGGGCCGTCGGCGTCAGGTCGTGGCGGGTGTAGTACTCCGTGCCGAGCAGTCGTTCCCGTTCGGGCCCGGGGAGGGCGGCGACGAGGCCGGGCGCGGCTCCCCGCGCCACCTCCGTGCGGTGGGCCAGGACCGCCGCGACCTTCCGGTCCAGCCAGGGGGTGACGTCGACGGTGGCGGTGACGCGTTCGCCGGGGACCGTGCGCAGTGCCTTTCCGACGGCGCTCAGGTGCCCGCCCCATGCTCGGACCGCCGCATGCGGATGCGTGGACAGGTACAGGGCGCTCGGCTGCCAGGGCTCTCCGGCGTCCGGGTAGAGGCGTTCCAGGCCGGCGGCATGGACCGCGAGCGCCGTCACGCGGTGGGTGTGTACATGGTCCTCGTGGCCGGTCAGGCCGCCGTAGGCGTCATGGGTGACGACGATCTGCGGGCGGAGGTCCCGGAGGTGGGCGACCAGTTCCCGCACCACCTCGTCCAGCGGGGCGTCGCACCAGAGGGGTCTGCCCGGGGCCGAGTGCGGGGCGCGGGAGTCGGCGTAGCCCAGCATGCGTGGGGTGCCGGCGCCCAGGATGTGGAGCGCCTCGGCCAGTTCCGCGGCGCGCGGGCTGTCCGCCGACCAGGTCGCTGTGACGACCGCCGTGCGCGCCCCCTCGGACGCGTGGCGGGCGAGGACGCCGCCCGCGGACAGGGACTCGTCATCGGGATGGGCGAAGACCGCGAGCAGGCTCGGTGTCGGCATCCGCTCCTGCTACGGATGGTCCGGTGTCGACGGCGGCGCCTGGGTGATGCTGATCGCCTGGCTCGGGCACTTCTCGACCGCCTCCAGGATCGCCGGGTCCTCACCCGCCTCCTCGCGGCCCGGGCGGACGACGCCGAAGCCGTCGATGAAGTCGAAGACCGCCGGCGCCCGGTGGGCGCACTCGGCGGAGCCGTAGCAGAGATCGCGGTCCACGAAGACCTTCATGCCCTTTTTATCCTCCTCCTGACGGCGTCGGGACCAGGACCCCATGGCCGTCGGGAGTTGACTGCCCAGCGGGACGCAGGCTCAACCGGGCCGCTTACCCCGCTCCTCCGGCGGTCGCCAGCCAGTGGGCGACCCGCCGCACGGCGGCCTCGTCGAGTCGTTCCACCAGGGCCTGGACGGTCGTGTCGTCCTCGGGGGAGAGGTCGTAGAGGCCCGCCTTGGTCAGGCCGGCCATGAGGACCTGGTGGCGGCGGCCGGTCATCCGCTCCGCGAGCTTGGCCGGTTCGCCGGGGGAGCGCTCGGGAGCGGGCTCGGGAATGGGGCCGGGAATGGGCTGAGAAGTGGCGGTCTGCTGCTGCGGGGTGTCGAAGCGGTGCCACGCGCCGTCCTTCGGGCCCCACAGGGCGACCGTCACCTCGTCGCCCCGTGCGCGCAGGGTCTGGGTCATCTCGCCGAGGGCGTACAGGACGGGCGTGCGGTGGGGCGACTGCGCGGCCGTCCGCCAGGAGCCCGTGGCCGGACCGTAGAACATCGCGACCCAGCGCGGAGCACCCTGCGGTCGTGGGCTCTCGGGACGTGACTCCACTGCGCTCACCCCTGTACATCGCTCCGGAAGCGGTACGGCAGGGCGACCATAGCTGACGGAGTGTCAGTTTTCCAGGGTCGGTCGACGGGGTTCGCCGGGGTCGGTCGACGGATTCGCCAGGGCCGGTCGACGGGGTTCGCCGGGGTCGAATACATGGTCCGCCGGGGTCGCGGGGCGGGGTCCGCCGGGGAGGCTCACCACGTCGTCCGGCACCGGTCCCTCCCCTCGTGGGGACCGGTACCGAACGGTGGAGCTGTCGTCGTCCGGCTCGGACGGAAGCTGACCGGACGGGTGGCCCGCTGCGTCCGGATCCTGCCATTTCCGGCCACGGAGGAGGAGGTTCCGGCGCCTGGCGGACGGTATTGCCGCAGGTCAGCCATATAGAGTGAGTTTTCCGGTCCGGACGTCCAGGCGTGGAAGTAAGGAGCTGAGACCTTGAGTTCCGACTCGGGGGCACGCACCGCCTTCGCGGAACGCCTCGCACTGCTGTACAAGGAAGCCGGTAACCCTCCCCTCAAGCGGGTGTCCGAGGCGGTCGTCCGGCTCCAGCGCGTCGACGAACGCGGGCGGCCCGTACGGGTGTCCGCCCAGCGCATCAGCGACTGGCGGCGGGCCCGGAACGTACCCGCTCAGTTCCCCGCCCTGGCGGCGGTGCTGCACGTGCTGATCCCCGACGCGCGGCGCTCACGGCCCACCCCGGTCTCCCTCGGTCTGTACGACCTCGGCCAGTGGCAGCGGCTGTGGGAACGCGCGGTGGCCGACCCGGTCGGCGAGCGTCCCGCCGCGTCCGAGGCCGAGGAGCGGCAGCGGCCCGCGGACGAGACCGCGTCCGCGCCCGGCGGGGTGTGCCCGTACCGGGGGCTGGCCTCCTACCGGCGGGAGGACGCCCGGTGGTTCTTCGGCCGGCAGCGGAGCACGGACGCGCTCGTCACCCAGCTCGGGGCCATCGCGGGGGCGGGCGGCCTGGTCATGCTCGTGGGCGCGTCGGGGGCGGGGAAGTCTTCGCTTCTGAACGCCGGTCTGGTGCCCGCACTGCGGGACGGCGCGCTGGGCGGTGACGACGGCGACGGTGTCGGCGACGGGAGCGGCCGGGCGCGAGAGGTCGTTCAGCTCGTACCGGGCGGCGCTCCGCTGGCGGAACTGAGCCGGTGCATCCCCGAGCTGGCGCCCGTCGTCTCGGCCTCCATCCCGCCCGGGGAAGCCCCGCCCCGGCCGGAGGCAGTGGGATCCGACGCCTCCCTCGCGCAGCGACCCGGATCTTCCGCCGCCCCCCTCGCGGAGTCACCCGGGTCTGCCGCCACCGGGAGCACCGGGCCCTCCCCCGTGGAGCGACCCGGACCCTCCCCCACAGGTGAACCCACCCCGCCTTCCTCTCCCACAGGAGACCCCGCCCCGCGGCAGCCCGGAGGCCCAACCACCCCGGAATCCGACGCTCCGCGCTCCACCGACGCTCCGCCCTCCACCGACGCTCCGCGCTTCATCACCGCCCCGCCCTCCACCGAAGCCGTCCGCGCCGCCGTCTCCGCCTGGGCCCGACGCGCAGACCCCTCCGGTGCCCGTCCGGTCGTCATCGTGGACCAGTTCGAGGAGACGTTCACTCTCTGCCCCGACGAGGCGGAGCGGCGTACCTTCATCGAGGTCCTGCACGCCGCCTGCTCGGCCGCCGGCCCCGGCGAACCGGCCCCGGCGGTCGTGGTGCTGGGCATACGCGCCGACTTCTACGACCGCTGCCTGAGGTACCCCGAGCTGGCCGACGCGCTCCAGCACCGGCACATGGTGCTCGGGCCGCTGACCACCACGGAACTGCGCGAGGCGGTGACCGGCCCCGCGAAGGCCGTCGGCCTGGAGCTGGAACCGGGGCTCGCGGAGCTGATCGTCCGGGAGGTCAGCACCGACGGCCCACGTGGGGCGCACGACGCCGGCGTGCTGCCGCTGCTCTCGCACGCCTTGCTCGCGACCTGGCAGCGCCGGAAGGCGGGCCGGCTCACCCTGGCCGGTTACCGCGCGGCCGGTGGCATCCAGGGCGCGGTCGCGGCGACCGCCGAACGGGCCTGGACCGGCCTCGACCCCGCCGCGCGCACCGCGGCCCGCCTGCTCCTGCTCCGCCTGGTCCGGCTCGGCGAGGACACCCAGGCCACGCGCCGCCGCGGGACCCGGCGTCAGCTGGCGGAGGAGTCGACCGACCCGGGCAAGACCGAGGAGTCCCTCGAAGCGCTGGTCCGCGCCCGGCTGGTGACGCTCGACGCGGAGACCGTGGAGATCACCCACGAGGCGCTGCTGCACGCCTGGCCGCGCTTGCGCGAGTGGATCGACGAGGACCGGCAGGGCAATCTGCTGCGCCAGCGCCTGGAGGAGGACGGCCGGGCCTGGGAGGAGTCGAGCCGCGACACCTCACTGCTCTACCGGGGCTCCCGGCTGGAGCAGGCCCACGGCTGGGCGAGGTCCGCCGGGGACACGTTCCTGACCCGCAGCGCCGTGGAGTTCCTGGCCGCGTCGGTCCGGCTGCGCAGGCGGATCACCTGGATCAGCCGGGGCGCGGTGGCGACCCTGGTCGTGCTGGCGATACTGGCGGTCGGGTCGGCCGTCGTCGCCTGGAAGCAGCGGGACGAAGCCGTCTTCGAGCAGGTGCTCGCGCAGTCCGACCGCCTGCAGGACACCGATCCGTCGCTGTCTGCGCAGCTCGACCTGGTGGCTCACGGTCTGCGGCCGGACGACAAGGGAGCGAACAGCCGCCTGATCTCCATCGTGAACGCCCCGCTCTCCACGCCCCTCACCGGCCACACGGGCGCCGTCTACCTCACGACCTTCAGCCCGAACGGACGGATCCTGGCCACCGCCAGCTACGACCGGACCGTGCGGCTGTGGGACGTCGCGGACCCCAAGCGCCCCGAGCCGCTGGGCAAGCCCCTGACCGGGCACACGAGCTGGGTGAGCAGCGCGGTCTTCAGCCCGGACGGCCGGACGGTCGCCAGCGCTTCCGACGACGGCACCGTACGGCTGTGGGACGTGTCCGACCCCCGGCACCCGAAGTCGCTCGGCAAGCCGCTGACCGGTCATGACGGCACGATCTACCTGATCGCCTTCAGCCCGGACGGACGCACGCTGGCCTCCGCGGGCGACGACCACACCGTCCGGCTGTGGAACACGGCCGATCCGCGCCGGCCGCGGGCCCTGGGCGAGCCCTTGACCGGGCACACGGCCGCCGTGCGCTCGGTGGCGTTCGGACCGGACGGCCGGACGCCCACCGTCATGTGCCTGGACTGG
>NZ_JBEXSH010000454.1:0-7215 GCF_040613555.1 Streptomyces sp. NPDC006265 | reverse complement strand
CGGTGCCACGCGTCGGCGCCCTTGCCGGGGTGCGCGTGGAAGGTGGCGGCCGTCTCCACGCCTGCTGCATGGCCCTGGCGGGCCAGCTCAACGCCGCCACCGGCGACGATGCCCTCCTCGACGGCCGCCTTGGCGTTGCGCACGGCGTCCTCGATGCGGTGCTTGCGCTCCTTGAGCTCCACCTCGGTGGCGGCACCGGCCTTGATGACCGCGACACCGCCGGCGAGCTTCGCCAGGCGCTCCTGCAGCTTCTCGCGGTCGTAGTCCGAGTCGCTGTTCTCGATCTCGGCGCGGATCTGGTTGACCCGGCCGGCGACCTGGTCGGCGGAGCCGGCACCGTCGACGATGGTGGTCTCGTCCTTGGTGATGACGACCTTGCGGGCCTTGCCCAGCAGGTCGATCGTGGCGTTCTCCAGCTTGAGGCCGACCTCCTCGGAGATCACCTCGCCGCCGGTGAGGATGCCGATGTCCTGCAGCATCGCCTTGCGGCGGTCGCCGAAGCCCGGGGCCTTGACGGCGACGGACTTGAAGGTGCCGCGGATCTTGTTGACGACCAGGGTCGACAGGGCCTCGCCCTCGACGTCCTCGGCGATGATCAGCAGCGGCTTGCCCGACTGCATGACCTTCTCCAGGAGCGGCAGCAGGTCCTTGACGTTGCTGATCTTCGAGTTCGCGATCAGGATGTACGGATCGTCGAGGACGGCCTCCATACGCTCCATGTCGGTGGCGAAGTACGCCGAGATGTAGCCCTTGTCGAAGCGCATACCCTCGGTGAGCTCCAGCTCCAGACCGAAGGTCTGGGACTCCTCGACGGTGATGACGCCTTCCTTGCCGACCTTGTCCATGGCCTCGGCGATGAGCTCGCCGATCTGGGTGTCGGCGGCGGAGATGGAGGCCGTGGAGGCGATCTGCTCCTTGGTCTCGACGTCCTTCGCCTGCTCCAGCAGAGCGGCGGAGACGGCCTCGACGGCGCGCTCGATACCGCGCTTGAGGGCCATCGGGTTGGCGCCGGCGGCTACGTTGCGCAGACCCTCCTTGACCAGGGCCTGGGCGAGAACGGTCGCGGTGGTCGTACCGTCACCGGCGACGTCGTCCGTCTTCTTGGCGACTTCCTTGACGAGCTCGGCGCCGATCTTCTCGTACGGGTCCTCGAGCTCGATCTCCTTGGCGATGGAGACACCATCGTTGGTGATCGTGGGCGCGCCCCACTTCTTCTCGAGGACGACGTTGCGGCCCTTGGGGCCGAGCGTCACCTTGACGGCGTCCGCGAGCTGGTTCATGCCGCGCTCGAGGCCGCGCCGCGCCTCCTCGTCGAACGCGATGATCTTGGCCATGTGAAGTGGTCCCTCCAGGACTGGGGGTGATTACTTCGGACCGCGCCCGCGCCCGCGACGGACGGCTCGCTTGCCCTGTGGTTCCTTCCCCACCTGGCCTGCGGGCCTCACCGACCCGGTCCTTACGTTGTCACTCTCACCTTCAGAGTGCTAACGCAATGATTAGCACTCGACCCCCGAGAGTGCAAGGCGCGCTCGCGTAGCGAGTGCTCGTTGAGGGGTGGTGATCGGGTGACGGGCGGGCGCAAGCGCCTCCGGGGGATCGGGCGGGGGCGTCAGCCGCCCGCGAACACCGCCACGCAGACCGTTCGAGCAGGCCGAAGGGCCCGCACCCCGGGGGGTACGGGCCCTTCTGAGAAGACCGGTCGCTGATGCGTTGGTCGTGGTGCGCGTTCAGGCAGCGACGCGAACCATGTCGGCCTGCGGTCCCTTCTGGCCCTGCGAGATCTCGAACTCGACCCGCTGGCCCTCTTCAAGGGTGCGGTAGCCGTCCATCTGAATCGCGCTGTAGTGGACGAAAACATCCGCACCACCGTCGACCGCGATGAAGCCGTACCCCTTCTCCGCGTTGAACCACTTGACGGTGCCCTGAGCCATGCCTAACTCCCCTATTACTGGCCCTTGCACAGATCCACACTTCGTGGACCCGGGTCAGACCTCACCCCCCACGGTTGGGGGCGTGCGCCGGAACGCGTCGACCGCGGCTGAATGTATCTGTCCAACTGCCGTCTGCAACAGGTCAATCGGACGAGAATTCTGGACGCGCCGGGTCCGGAATGTGGGGAGAATCCGCCAGAATCCAGGGCAAGTCGGACCGCATAAAGGGAACAAAAGCCGCAAAAGATGCGCACACTTTGGCTACATCTTGTCGGGCTCGCAGCGGGAATTCAGGGTTCCGATCAGCGGATCGGGACCGCGTTCCCCAACTGTACCGCGCTCAATCACACAGAATTGCCCCCTCCGCTTCTCTGACGGAGGGGGCAATTCGATGAACTCTCAGTGACGGCCGTTACCGAAGGTAATAACGGGCCGCTCGACCGGTTCAGCCGCCGGCGACGGCGGGAATGATCGACACACCGGCACCGTCCGGCGTGGCCGTCTCCAGCCCCTGCTCGAACCGCACGTCGTCGTCGTTGACGTACACGTTGACGAACCGGCGCAGCTTGCCCTGGTCGTCCAGCACCCGGGCGGCGATCCCGGTGTGGTTCTTCTCCAGGTCGGCGATGACCTCGCCGAGAGTCCCGCCATCGGCGGACACCTCGGCCCGACCGCCGGTGTAGGTACGCAGGATCGTGGGGATCCGAACGGTGACGCTCATGACTTCAAAACCTCCGGTTGGGTATCGCACTCAGGGGCGCGGGGCTGTATCGATTTGCGGCTCCGCCGCGCGGGCGCGACCAGCCCCCACGGCCCGCAGCGAACAACGACGCTCAGACGAGCCCGGCCTCACGGAACGACTCCAGGCTGGGGCGAATGGTCGCGGTGAGCCCGGTCCCCGCCACCGCATCCAGCGTCTTCAGACCATCGCCCGTGTTCAGCACGACGATCGACTTCGACGGGTCGAGCAGCCCGTTCTCCAGCAGCTTCTTCGTCACGCCGACCGTCACACCACCGGCGGTCTCCGCGAACACACCCTCGGTCCGCGCGAGCAGCTTGATCGCCTCGACGACCTGCTCGTCCGTCACGTCCTCCACCGCGCCCCCGGTCCGCCGCGCGATGTCCAGCACGTACGGCCCGTCCGCCGGGTTGCCGATGGCGAGGGACTTGGCGATGGTGTCCGGCTTCTGCGGGCGCACCACGTCGTGCCCGGCCTTGAACGCCGTGGACACCGGCGAGCAGCCGAGCGCCTGCGCACCGAAGATCTTGTACGGCTTGTCCTCGACCAGCCCGAGCTTGATCAGCTCCTGAAGGCCCTTGTCGATCTTCGTCAGCTGCGAGCCGGAGGCGATCGGGACCACCAGCTGGTCCGGCAGCTGCCAGCCGAGCTGCTCGCAGATCTCGTACGCGAGGGTCTTGGAACCCTCCGCGTAGTACGGCCGGAGGTTGACGTTGACGAAGCCCCAGCCCTCGCCGGCCGGGTCGCCGATCAGCTCGGAGCAGAAGCGGTTCACGTCGTCGTAGTTGCCCTCGATCCCGACGAGCTCGCCGCCGTAGACCGCGGCCATGACGACCTTGCCCTGCTCCAGGTCGTGCGGGATGAACACGCACGAGCGGAAGCCGGCGCGGGCCGCGGCGGCGCCCACCGCACCGGCGAGGTTACCGGTGGAGGAGCAGGAGAGCGTGGTGAAGCCGAAGGCGCGGGCGGCCTCCAGGGCCTGGGCGACGACGCGGTCCTTGAAGGAGTGCGTCGGGTTGCCGGAGTCGTCCTTCACGAACAGCTTGCCGGCGTCGACGCCCAGCTCGCGCGCGAGGTTGTCGGCCTTGACGAGCTTGGTCCAGCCGGGGTTGATGTTCGGCTTGTCCGCGACGTCGGCCGGGACCGGCAGCAGCGGGGCGTAGCGCCAGATGTTCGCGGGTCCCGCTTCGATGCGCTTGCGGAGCTCTTCGGTGTCGTAGGCCGAGAAGTCGTAGGCGATCTCCAGCGGGCCGAAACACTCCTGGCACGCGAAGACCGGGCCGAGGGGTACGCGGTGACCGCACTCGCGGCAGCTCAGCGCGGCGGCGGGGCCGAGGTCTACGGTGGATTCAGTGGTGCTTGCAACAGTCTGCGCAGCCATGTGAGGCGAGGCCCTTTCTCCTCATCTTCCTCACGACGCATCTCGCCGTGAGACGGATTTGGCACCTTCCCGAGCCGGGAGCCTCGCGCCTGTGGTCGACAGTGACCTACGAGTACCGACTGGAGGGTTGCCGGGGCTTCATCGGGCCGTTTCCCTCTGCCCCTCTGGATGAGCTGTATGTGGTTGTAGGCGGCGGGTGACCCCGGACATGCGATGGTCATCCGCGTTGTTCAAGACTGTAACCGACGACCAGGACAGTTGAGATAGTCGTCCGAACCGCGAGATGACTGTACCCGTCAGCCGCTACCGCGGCGGGCAGTCCGTCCCGCCGAGAGTACGCAGAGGAGCCGCCACGGTGCTGGAAGAAGTCGAGCGCTGGCTGAGCACCCGTTCCTGGTCCGCGACCGAGCGCCCGCTCCACCGGATCCTCGCCGCGAAGCAGCGCACGGGCCAGACGGTGAGCGTGGTGCTGCCCGCGCTCAACGAGGAGGCGACGGTCGGGGACATCGTCTCCGTCATCCGCCACGACCTGATGCGGCAGGTGCCGCTCGTCGACGAGCTGGTCGTCGTCGACTCCGGGTCGGCCGACCGCACGTCCGAGGTGGCCGCCGCCGCGGGCGCGCGGGTGGTGCACCGGGACGGAATACTCCCGCGCCTGCCCGCCGTGCCCGGCAAGGGCGAGGTGCTGTGGCGCTCGCTGCTCGTCACCCGCGGGGACATCGTCTGCTTCGTCGACGCCGACCTCAGGGACTTCTCGTCCGACTTCGTCTCCGGGATCGTGGGCCCGCTGCTCACCGAGCCGGACGTGGATCTGGTGAAGGCCATGTACGACCGTCCCCTGGCCGGCGCCACCGGGCAGGGCGGCCGGGTCACCGAGCTGATGGCGCGCCCGCTGCTCAACATGCACTGGCCGCAGCTGGCCGGCTTCGTGCAGCCGCTCGGCGGCGAGTACGCGGCCCGCCGCTCCCTTCTGGAGCAGCTGCCCTTCCCCGTCGGGTACGGCGTGGAGCTGGGCATGCTGGTCGACGCCCTGCACCTGGCGGGTCTGGACGCCCTCGCCCAGGTGGATGTCGGCGTGCGCAAGCACCGGCACCAGGACGGGCAGGCGCTGGGCCGGATGGCCGCCGCGATCTACCGCACGGCCCAGCTGCGGCTGGCCCGCGGGCATCTGATCCGGCCGTCCCTGACCCAGTTCGAGCGGGGCGAGGACGGCTTCGAGCCGCGGACGTACTCCGTGGACACCGAGGAGCGTCCGCCGATGGTGGACATCGCCGAGTACCAGGTGCGGAAAGCGGCCTGACCGGGGCCGGTTTCGGCCGGACACGACAGATCCGCACGTTTGAGCGTTTCCGGGCCGGGCTAGGTTGAGGCTTATGGCTTCAACGTACGGTGCTGCGCAGGTGCTGGTGGCCTCCAACCGGGGTCCCGTCTCGTACACGGTGGGCGAGGACGGTTCGCTGCACGCCAAACGGGGCGGCGGCGGACTGGTCTCCGGGCTCTCCGCGATCGGCTCCGACGCGGACGCGCTGTGGGTGTGCTCGGCGCTGTCCGACGGCGACCGGGAGGCGGTGAGGCGCGGGATCGGCGAGGACGGCGTGCGGATGCTGGACATCCCGGCCGACGTGCACGCCGACGCGTACAACGGCATCGCCAACTCGGTCCTGTGGTTCGTGCACCACATGCTCTACCAGACGCCCCTGGAGCCGGTCTTCGACGCGGAGTTCAGGCGGCAGTGGGCGTCCTACGAGGTGTACAACCGGGCGTTCGCCGAGGCGCTGGCCGAGGAGGCGGGGCCGGGCGCGGCGGTCGTGGTGCAGGACTACCACCTGACGCTGGTGCCGGGCATGCTCCGCGAGCTGCGGCCGGACCTGCGCATCGGGCACTTCTCGCACACGCCGTGGGCGCCGCCCGAGTACTTCCGGATGCTGCCGGACGACGTGGCCGGGCAGGTGCTGCGCGGCATGCTCGGCGCGGACCGCCTCGGCTTCCTCACCGAGCGCTGGGCGGAGGCGTTCACCACGTGCGCCGAGCGGTTCGCGGGCGGGCTCGGCGGCACGCGCGTCGGGGTGCACGGGCTGGGGGCCGACGCGGACTTCCTGCGCAAGCGGGCGCACGAACCGGACGTCGAGGAGCGGATGGCCGCGCTGCGGCAGGAGATCGGCCCGGCTCCGGACGGCGGTGCCCGCCGCACCATCGTCCGGGTCGACCGCACCGAACTGTCCAAGAACATCGTGCGCGGACTGCTGGCCTACCGCCGGCTGCTGGAGGCGCACGCCGAGTGGCGCGAGCGGGTGGTGCACGTCGCCTTCGCGTACCCCTCGCGGCAGGACCTCGCGGTGTACCGGGACTACACGGCCGAGGTGCAGCGGCTCGCCGACGAGATCAACGCCGAGTACGGCACGCCCGGGTGGACCCCGGTCCTCCTCAACCTCAAGGACGACTTCGCCCGCTCGCTGGCCGCCTACCGGCTGGCCGACGTGGCCCTCGTCAACCCCATCCGCGACGGCATGAACCTCGTCGCCAAGGAGGTCCCGGTGGTCTCCGACGCGGGCTGCGCGCTGGTGCTGTCGCGGGAGGCCGGGGCGCACGAGGAGTTGGGCGAGGACGCGATCACGGTCAACCCCTACGACATCACGGGCACGGCGACGGCCCTCCACGAGGCCCTGTCGATGAGCCCGGAGGAACGCGCCGAACGCGGCAAACGCCTGGTCGCAGCCGCGACGGCACTGCCACCGGCGCGGTGGTTCGTCGACCAGCTCGACGCGCTGAGGGGCTGAGGGCCAAATGAGCAGCCTTCCCACCCCCGCCACGCGGGCCGGGCAGGACGGCCTCGACGCCCTCCTCGCGCAGCCCGGCAAAGCACTGATCGGGCTCGACTTCGACGGGACGCTCGCGCCGATCGTGGCCGATCCGGAGCTGGCCCGGGCCCATCCCCGGGCACTGTCCGCCCTGGCCGCCCTCACGCCGAAGGTGGCCGCCGTGGCGGTGATCACCGGCCGGCCGGCCGATGTCGCGGTGCGCAACGGCGGCTTCGCGAACGTGCCGGGTCTCGAACACCTCGTCGTCCTCGGTCACTACGGCGTCGAGCGGTGGGACGCCCGCAGCGGCAAGATCACCGCGCCCGAACCGCACCCGGGCGTCGCGGCCGTACGCGCCGAGCTGCC
>NZ_JBEXSH010000453.1:0-7269 GCF_040613555.1 Streptomyces sp. NPDC006265 | reverse complement strand
ATCAGTGTGAAGGGCTGCCGTAACGTCGGGCTCTGTCACACCTGCCTCATCCGCCACCGGCAGAGCCTTGCCACGGGTCAGTTCGTGCAGGTTCCAGGCCGCGTCGGCCTTCGGCCGCAGCACAACGATGTTGAGCCTACGCGGAAGGGTGAGGGCGTCCCGGACGCCGTCCGGGGGCGGGGAGGGGGAGTCGGTGCGCCCTACTCGGTCTCGCGCTCCAGGACGCGCCGGGCCGCCTCGGCCTCCGCCGCGGGCGGCGACAGTTCGTCGAGGGTGTCGAGCTCGTCGTCCGTCTCCAGTTCCCGTTCCCAGGCCGCCGCGAGGCGCTCCTGCTCCTGGCGCGGCCTGGCGCCGACCGCATCGCGGTGCTCCGGGTCCAGAGCTGCCAGGAATCGTCCGAGCGGGTCCGAGGGCATGCGGGGCTCCTTGTCGTATGGAGGGGTGCCAAACAGCCCCAGCATGGCCGAATCCCAGCGCCCCGGCCGCTCGACACAGCCGGGCAACACCGCGTTGGCCCCTCGGCCCCAGGCCCGCTCGATCAGAGGTCGAACTCGTGCGGCAGCAGGTCGAGGGCGTAGCACGCCTCGCGGACCACCGCCTGCTCGTCCTTGTCGAAGTCGCCGTCGGCACCGCCGATGACGATGCCGATCTGGACGACGGCCCGCGCCTCGGCCGGCTTCTTCCTGGCCTTGGCGATTTCCTGCATGACGCTCACCTCGCCCAAGTCGAAGTCGGCGGTCAGCTTGTCGAGGTTGTCCTCGAAGCGGCGGCGCAGATCGTCGGCGGAGAAGTCCTGCAGCACCTCGTTGGTGGCGACGCGCTGGGCGACGCGCTGCCGTTCGGCCGGGTCCACCGTGCCGTCGGCGGCGGCCACCAGGGCGCACATGGCCATACTGGAGTCGCGGAAGGCGCCGCTCTTCAGCTCGTTCTCGCGATCAGCCGGCTCTGCATCGTCGAGGCGGATTCCTTGAGACTGTCCCACAGGGCCATGAGAACTCCTTGAGTGCCGGTAGCTCTACAGCACTGTAGAAGCTGCCAGTCCTTGTCCGAGAGAGCCCGGCTTCCCGGTGCCGATGATCGACAGTTGCGCCCGGGTGACGGCCCGGCAGAACGGAGACCCGCCATGACCAGCTCGTTCCGTCCTGACTTCGGGCTCACCGCGCAGGACTACGGCCGCCACCGCGCCGGATTCCCCCCGCAGCTCGTCTCGCACCTGTACCGGCACGGCATCGCCTTCCCCGGCAAGGACGTGCTCGACGTCGGGACCGGCACCGGCGCCCTGGCCCGGCTGGTCGCGCAGGAAGGGGCACGGGTGACCGGCCTGGACCCGGCGGGGCCGCTGCTCGAACAGGCCCGGGAGCTCGACCGGGAATCCGGGGTGGAGACCGACTACCGGGTGGGCACCGCGGAAGCGACAGGACTGCCGGACGCGTCGTACGACGTGGTGACGGCGGGTCAGTGCTGGCACTGGTTCGACGCACCGAAGGCCGGGGCCGAGATGCGGCGGCTGCTGCGTCCCGGTGGCCGGATGGTCATCGCCCACTTCGACTGGCTGCCCGTGCCGGGCAACGTGGTCGAGGCGACCGAGGAACTGATCATCTCCTTCAACCCGGCCTGGACGATGGGCGGCGGCACCGGCCTGTACCCGCGCTGGCTGACCGACCTGGCCGGCTCGGGCTTCACCGGCATCGAGACCTTCTCCTTCGACCTGGACGTGCCGTACCCGCCCGAGGCGTGGCGCGGGCGCATCCGGGCCAGCGCCGGGGTCGGCGCCAGTCTGCCGCCGGACGAGGTGGAGCGCTTCGACGAGACCCTCGGCCGGGTGCTGCGCGACCGTTTTCCCGGCAAGACCCTCCAAGTCCCGCACCGCATCTGGGCCGTGGTGGCGACAAGGGGCGAGAGCTGACGCGCACATCGAGGCGTCCGTTACCACCGACCGGTGACACGTGGCGGCCCGGCCCGTGGCGCATGTTCGACCTGCCGGACATTGTTCGAAACCTCTTGACGCTGGCCCGGGCGTCGCTGAGACTCTCGCCACACACTTCACCTGCGTGCAACGGCAGGCCCCGGCAAGGACTTGCCGTCGCCTCGTCGGCCGCTCGTCCTTTCCGTTCCGACCTGTCCGTCCTCAGCCATGCCTCAGCAGGGAACCTCGACATGACGCACGTCGCACGCCTTCGCAGCCGCGCGAGACGCCGGGCGGGCCATCTCGCCGGACTGACCGCCGCGTCGATGCTGCTCACCCTCGCCGGACCCACCGCTTCCGCACACGCGGCCCCGGCGGCACCGGCGGCCGAAGCCGCGGACATCACCGACGGTCTGGCCCTCTGGTACAAGCTCGACGCACCCTCGGGCGCTACCGCGACCGACGCCTCCGGCAACGGCCGGAACGGCGCGGTCAGCGGCACGGCCGACTGGTCCGCATCCGGTCAGGGGCTCGCCTTCAACGGGTCGGACACCTACATCAAGGTGCCGGACGACGTCATGAAGGGCATGAACGCGATCACCGTCTCCATGGACGTACTGATCGACTCGGCTCAGAACACTCCCTACTTCCTCTACGGCTTCGGCAACACCAGCGCCGGCACCGGCAACGGCTACCTGTTCACCACCGGCAACTCCTTCCGCACCTCCGTCGCGACGGGCAACTGGTCGACCGAGCAGACCACCAAGCCGTCCGACTCCCACAACCTGACCCGCGGGGTGTGGAAACACGTCACCTACGCCCAGACCGGCTCCACGGGCGTGCTCTACGAGGACGGCGTCGAGGTCGGCCGCAACACCTCGGTCACCACCACGCCCGGCGCCATCGGCTCCGGCACCACCAAGGCCAACTACATCGGCAAGTCCGTCTACGACGGCGACAAGCTCTTCAAGGGCCGGATACGCGACTTCCGGGTGTACGACCGGGCCCTGGACGGTTCGGAGGTCGAGCAGCTCTCCCTCCCCGTCGCCACGCAGGGTGTCGCCGACGACAAGGACGCCCTGAGCCTCGGTGACACCAGCGGCGTCACCTCCGACCTCGACCTGCCGAAGACCGGCCCGGCCGGCGGCTGCGCCATCAGCTGGGACAGCGACAACCCGTCCGTCGTCTCGGACACCGGCAAGGTGACCCGCCCCGAGGCCGGTTCACCGGACGGCCGCGCCACGCTCACGGCGACCCTGAAGAAGGGCACCGTGACCGGCACCAAGACCTTCGACGTCACGGTCCGGCCCGCGCTCGACGACGTGGCCGCCGTCCGGCAGGCAGCGGAAGCGCTCACGGTCCACAACCTCGACGACGTGCGCGGCAACCTCACCCTGCCCAGGAGCGGTGCCCTCGGCACGACCGTCACCTGGGCGTCCGCGAAGCCGGACATCGTCTCCGCCGGCGGCGAGGTCCACCGCCCCGCGCACGGCGACGGCGCCACCACCGTCGAGCTGACCGCCACCGTCACCAAGGGCGCGGCCGAGACAACCCGCGTCCTGACGGCCCGGGTGCCCGAACTGCCCGCCGACGCGGCCCTCAACGGCTACATGTTCAGCTACTTCACCGGCGAGGGCACCTCTGACGGCGAACAGCTCTACGCCGCGCTCAGCAAGGGCAACGACCCGCTGCACTGGCGTGAGCTGAACGACGGAAAACCGGTCCTCACCTCCACGCTCGGTGAGAAGGGCCTGCGCGACCCGTTCATCATCCGCTCCCCGGAAGGCGACAAGTTCTACCAGATCGCCACCGACCTCAGGATCTACGGCAACGGCGACTGGGACGCCTCCCAGCGCACCGGCAGCAAGTCCATCATGGTCTGGGAATCCACCGACCTGGTGCACTGGACCAACCAGCGCCTGGTCAAGGTCTCACCCGACAGCGCCGGCAACACCTGGGCACCGGAGGCCTTCTACGACGCCGAGCGCGGCGAGTACGTCGTCTTCTGGGCGTCGAAGCTGTACGACAACGCCGACCACTCCGGCGACACGTACAACCGTATGATGTACGCCACCACCCGTGACTTCCACACCTTCAGCGAGCCCAAGGTCTGGATCGACCGCGGCTACTCGGTCATCGACTCGACGATGATCCGGCACGACGGGACGTACTACCGGCTGTCCAAGGACGAGCGGAACAACAGCTCCTCCACCCCCAACAGCAAGTTCATCTTCCAGGAGAAGAGCGCCTCGATCCTCGACCCGTCCTGGACCGCCGTCGCCGAGGGCATCGGCAAGGGCGCGATGAACGCCGCCGAGGGACCGCTGGTGTTCAAGTCCAACACCGAGGAGAAGTGGTACGCGTTCCTCGACGAGTTCGGCGGCCGCGGCTACATCCCCTTCGAGACGACCGACCTGGACTCAGGCACCTGGACCCCCTCCACCGGCTACGACCTGCCCGCCAAGCCCCGCCACGGCACTGTTCTGCCGGTCACCCAGGCCGAGTACGACCGGCTGCTGCGCGCCTACCAGCCCGACCAGATCGTGAAGAGCGTCGAGGACGTGTCGGTGAAGACCCGGGTCGGCGACGCCCCGGTCCTGCCGGCCACGGTGATCGCCGAGTACGCCGACGGCGTCAAGCGGCTCGTCTCCGTCGACTGGGAGGACGTCCCGGCGTCGAAGTACGCCCAGCCCGGCACCTTCACCGTCACCGGCAGCCTGCCCGGCGGCGCCGCGATCCCGGTCCGGGCCGAGGTCACTGTGTCCGACGAGGGACCGGACGTCCCGGCGGACCTGCTGCTGCACTACGACTTCGACGAGACCGGCGGCAACATCGCCCGCGACTCCAGCGGCCACGGCCACCACGGCACCTACGTCCGCACGCCCGACTTCGGCACCGGTGTCGAAGGCGGCTCGGTCAAGATGTCCGGCGGCTCCGACTCGCCGTACGTGAAGATCCCCAACGGAGTGCTCAAGAACGCCGCCGGCGTGACGGTGTCGGCGTACGCGAAGTGGAAGGGCGGCAGCAGTTTCCAGTGGCTGTTCGGGCTCGGCCCCGACAGCGACACGTACCTGTTCGCCACCCCGTCCAACGGCGGCTCCAGCCTCTACTCGGCCATCACGAAGGCGAGTTGGTCGGCGGAGTCGAAGCTGACGGCCGGATCGCAGCTCACGCCCGGCCACTGGCGGCACGTCACGGTGACGCTCGACGGCGCCACCGGCACGATGGTGCTGTACGCCGACGGCGTCGAGGCGGCCCGCACGACGACCACCGTCAAACCGTCCGAGCTGTACGACGCGGCCAAGGACTACAGCGGCTACATCGGCCGCTCCCTGTACGCGGCCGACCCGTACTTCGGCGGCGAGGTCGACGACTTCCGCATCTACGACCGTGCCCTCACCGGCACCGAGGTCATGCGGCTCAGCGGCAACACGGCGGGCATCGCCAAGGCGACGCACCCGGCGCTCAAGGTCGACGCACTCGTCGACAACGCGGCCGGCACGATCACCCTGCCGATGCGGGCGGGCACCGATCTCACCGCGCTGGCACCGCAGTTCACCCTCGCCGAGGGCGCGTCGATCAGCCCCGCCTCCGGCAGCGCGCACGACTTCACCAAGCCGGTCACGTACGAGGTCACCGGGTCGGACGGCAAGAAGCGCACCTGGAAGGTCTCGGCGCTGATCATGAAGACCCCGGTCCTGCCGGGCCTGAACGCCGACCCGAACATCGTGCGCTTCGGCGACACGTTCTACCTCTACCCGACGACCGACGGCTTCGAGGGCTGGAGCGGCACGCAGTTCAAGGCCTACTCCTCCAAGGACCTGGTCCACTGGAAGGACCACGGCGTCATCCTCGACCTGGGGCCGGACGTCAGCTGGGCGGACAGCAGGGCCTGGGCACCGGCGATGACCGAGAAGGACGGCACGTACTACTTCTACTTCTGTGCCGACGCGAACATCGGCGTGGCCGTCTCCGACTCGCCCACCGGGCCGTTCAAGGACGCCCTGGGCAAGCCACTGCTGAAGGCCGGTGACTTCCGTGGCCAGATGATCGACCCGGCGGTCTTCGCCGACGACGACGGCAAGCAGTACCTCTACTGGGGCAACGGCCGCGCCTACGTCGTCCCGCTGGGCGACGACATGACCTCCATCGACACCTCACAGGTCGAGGACATCACCCCGAGCGGCTACAACGAGGGCACCTTCGTCATCAAGCGCAAGGGCACCTACTACTTCATGTGGTCGGAGAACGACACCCGGGACGAGAACTACCGCGTCGCCTACGCGACCGGCCCCTCGCCCACCGGCCCGTGGACCAAGCAGGGCGTCATCCTGGAGAAGGACCTGTCCCTGGGCATCAAGGGCCCGGGCCACCACTCCGCCGTCCACGTCCCCAACACCGACGACTGGTACATCGCCTATCACCGCTTCGCGGTGCCCGGCGGTGACGGCACCCATCGCGAAACAACCATCGACAAACTGGAGTTCGGCTCCGACGGCCTGATCGAGAAGGTCGTCCCGACCCTCGGAGGCATCGACCCGGTCACCGTCGTCCACGCCGGGCCGGACGCCACCGGCACCGAGGGCGAGGTGATCACCCTCGCCGGCACCGTCTCCGGGGCGGGCACCCCGAACTGGACCGTCCAGGACGGCGCCCCGTGCGCCGTCAAGGACCCCGCGGCGGCCCGCACGAGCCTCACCTGCACCGACGACGGCACCTTCAAGGCGACCCTGACCGGCGGGAACGGCTCCGACACCACGACGGTCAAGGTCGCCAACGCCGCCCCGTCGATCACATCCGCCCAGGGCCCCGGCTCGCCCGTCTCCGCGGGCAGGGCCGCCGTCGTCACCGCCTCCTTCGCCGACCCGGGCACCGCCGACGGGCACACCTGCCGGGTCGACTGGAAGGACGGCAGCCGACCGACGACCGGCACGGTCACCGGCTCCGGCTGCCGCGCCGCCCACATCTACGATGACGCGGGCATCCACCGCCCCCTCGTCACGGTCACCGACGACGACGGTGGCACGGACACCACCACGCTCCCGGAGCTGATCGTCTACGACCGTGCCGCCGGACCCGCACACGGCATCGGCACGATCACCTCGCCGGCCGGCGCCTACCCGGGCGAGCCGGGGCTGTCCGGAAAGGCGGCGTTCACCCTGTCCGCCCACTACCGCAAAGGAGCCGACGTCCCGTCCGGCAAGGCCACGTTCGTCTTCGGCTCCGTCCCGCTCATCTTCCGCTCGACCGGCTCCGAGTGGCTCGTGGTGAACGCCTCCCAGGCCGCCTACCAAGGCACCGGCACGGTCGGTGGCAAGAGCGGCTACGCCTTCAGAGTCACCGCCACCGACGGCCCGGACACC
>NZ_JBEXSH010000452.1:0-7277 GCF_040613555.1 Streptomyces sp. NPDC006265 | reverse complement strand
GTCACCCCGGCGCGGCCCGGACGCCAGGACCTCCGCCGCCCGGAGGCCGCGCGCCAGCGCGTGCTCCCCGGCGTACGCCTCGATCTGCTCGCCCGCCGCGCAGCCTCCGGCGGGCAGCCGCGCCCAGACGGTCTTGCGGCCCGTGCGGTAGGTGATCCCCCACGCCTCGGAGAGCGCGCCGACGAGCCGCAGACCGCGCCCGTACTCGGGGGTGTCGTGCGGCGTCTCCGGCTCGCTGCCGCGCGGGGCGCGGGAGGGGTGGTGGTCGGAGACCTCGACGACGAGCGCGGCCGTGTCCGGGGTGTCGCCCTCCAGGCGGCACTCCATCTCGACGTCGGTGCCGGCGTGCACAACGGCGTTGGTGACGAGTTCGCTGACGACGAGCGTGGCGTCGTCGGCGAGGCGGCCGGTGAGGTACTCGGCGCCGGGCAGGCCGAGCCCGGTCCACTCGGTGAGGGCCGCGCGCACCAGGGCGCGTGCGACGCCCGGCGCCAGGGAACTGCCGGGCAGGGTCGCGTGCGCCCGCGCGTGCTCCGGTGCAGGCGCCCCGGCGGACGGTGTGCTCGCCTCCGCGGACGGTGCGATCGCCTCCGCCGACGGTGTGCTCGCCTCCGCCGACGGTGCGGGCTCCTCGGAAACGGGCCCCTCCTGGACGGGCACGGGCGTCTCCCAAGCGTGTGCAGGCGCCTCTGAGGCACGGGAAGCGGTCTCCCGTTGCGTCGGAATGGCCCCCATGGACAGCTCCCCGGGCAGTTCGTACGAATACGCCACAGTCGATACCGACAGAGTGACAGACTGACCCCGCCCATAAGCGCCGAGTTACCGAAGTGGGCCGCCATGAGTGAGAACAGTGCTACTCCTGTGGTCGAAGACCGGTACGAAGACGGTCAGATTCGTGCATCCGATCTGCGTCCCCTGCTCGCAGCCATGACAGCGGCACGTGACGGCGATTTCGCCAAGGTGCCGGAATCCGGCCATGGGATGGTGGCCGAACTCACCGCGGTCTTCAACCAGATCATGGACCGCAGCGTCCATTTCACCTCCGAGACGCGACGCGTCAGACGGGAACTGGTGCGGCACGGCCGGCTCGACGAGCGGCTCTCGGCCAGCCCGGGCCAGGGCCTGTGGACGTCCCGGGTCAACGATGTGAACCAGCTGCTCGACGCCCTGGTCGCCCCGGCGGCGAACGCCACGCGCGTGCTGGACGCGGTGGCCGGCGGCGATCTGACCCAGCGGGTCGATCTGCACGACGGGACGCGGCAGTTGCGCGGCGACCTGCGGCATC
The DNA here is from genome assembly GCF_040613555.1 of Streptomyces sp. NPDC006265. Lineage (NCBI taxonomy): Bacteria > Bacillati > Actinomycetota > Actinomycetes > Kitasatosporales > Streptomycetaceae > Streptomyces > Streptomyces sp. NPDC006265. The sequence goes on along the minus strand of NZ_JBEXSH010000452.1, from coordinate 5,992 downwards.
TCGGCCGGGCCGTGAACAGGATGGTGGACCAGCTCTCCCTGTTCACCGGCGAGGTGACGCGGGTCGCCCGTGAGGTCGGCACCGAGGGGCGGCTCGGCGGCCGGGCCAAGGTGCAGGGCCTGTCGGGCAGTTGGCGGGACGTGACGGAGGCCGTCAACACGATGGCGTCCCGGCTGACGGCCCAGGTGCGGGACATCGCCGCGGTGACGACGGCGGTGGCCCGGGGCGACCTGACCCGCACGGTGACGGTGGAGGCGACCGGCGAGCTGCTGGAACTGAAGCTGACCGTCAACACGATGGTCGACCAGCTGTCCGCCTTCGCCGACGAGGTGACCCGCGTCGCCCGCGAGGTCGGCACCGAGGGCCGGTTGGGCGGCCGGGCCCAGGTGCGGGGCGTGTCCGGGGTCTGGAAGGATCTCACCGACAACGTCAACTTCATGGCGTCGAACCTGACCTCTCAGGTCCGCAACATCGCTCAGGTCACGACGGCCGTGGCCAACGGCGACCTGTCCCAGAAGATCACGGTCGCCGCGCAGGGCGAGATCCTGGAGCTGAAGTCCACGATCAACACGATGGTCGACCAGCTCTCCGCCTTCGCCGACGAAGTCACCCGCGTCGCCCGCGAGGTCGGCACCGAGGGCAACCTCGGCGGCCGGGCGCAGGTCAGGGGCGTGTCGGGGGTCTGGAAGGACCTCACCGACAACGTCAACTTCATGGCCGACAACCTCACTTCCCAGGTGCGCAACATCGCCCTGGTCTCCACCGCCGTCGCCCAGGGCGACCTCGGCAAGAAGATCACCGTGGAGGCCAAGGGCGAGATCCTGGAGCTGAAGTCCACGATCAACACGATGGTCGACCAGCTCTCCGCCTTCGCCGACGAAGTCACCCGCGTCGCCCGCGAGGTCGGCACGGAAGGCAACCTCGGCGGACAGGCCCAGGTCAGGGGCGTCTCCGGGGTCTGGAAGGACCTCACCGACAACGTCAACTCCATGGCGCTGAACCTGACGTCGCAGGTCCGCAACATCGCCCAGGTCACCACCGCCGTGGCGAACGGCGACCTGTCGAAGAAGATCACGGTCGACGCGCGCGGCGAGATCCTGGAACTGAAGGACACCGTCAACACGATGGTGGAGCAGCTGCGCGCCTTCGCCGACGAGGTGACCCGCGTGGCCCGCGAGGTCGGCACGGACGGCCGGCTCGGCGGGCGGGCCCAGGTGCTGGGCGTCTGCGGCGTCTGGCGGGATCTGACGGACAACGTCAACTACATGGCCGACAACCTCACCTCCCAGGTCCGCAACATCGCCCAGGTCGCGACGGCCGTGGCGCAGGGCGACCTGTCGCGGAAGATCGACGTGGACGCGCGCGGCGAGATCCTGGAGCTGAAGACGACCATCAACACCATGGTCGACACGCTCTCCTCGTTCTCCTCCGAGGTCACGCGCGTCGCCCGCGAGGTCGGCTCCGAGGGACAGCTCGGCGGCCAGGCCCGGGTCGAGGGCGTGTACGGCACCTGGAAGCGCCTGACGACCAACGTCAACGAACTCGCGTCCAACCTCACCACCCAGGTCCGCGCCATCGCCGAGGTCGCCTCCGCCGTGGCCCAGGGCGACATGTCCCGCTCGATCACCGTGGAGACGCAGGGCGAGGTCGCCGAGCTGAAGGACAACATCAACCTGATGGTGGCCAACCTGCGCGAGACGACCCGCGCGAAGGACTGGCTGGAGTCCAACCTGGCCCGGCTCGCCGCCCTGATGCAGGGCCACCGGGACCTCATGGAGGTCGCCGACCTGATACTCCGCGAGCTGACCCCACTGGTGAACGCCCAGTACGGCGCGTTCTACCTGGCCGCCCCCGACGAGGACAGCGCGGGCCCGCGGACCACCGTGCCGATCAAGGGCCTGGCCTTCATCGCCGGGTACGGCGCCGCCCAGGACGCCACCGTCGAGACCGGCGGCCTGCCGGTGCACGGTCTGGTCGCGCAGGCGGCCCGGGAGAAGAAGCGGATCCTGGTGGAGGGCGCCCCGTCCGACTACATCAAGATCAACAGCGGCCTCGGCGAGGCGGCCCCGACCACCATCGTCATCATCCCGATCCTCTTCGAGGACAAGCTCCTCGGCGTCATCGAACTCGCCTCGTTCTCCCGTTTCTCCGATGTGCATCTGGCGTTCTTCGACCAGTTCGTCAACACCATCGGCGTCGCCATCAACACGATCATCGCCAACTCCCGCACGGAGTCCCTGCTCGGCGAGTCCCAGCGCCTGGCCATGCAGCTCCAGGAACGCTCGGACGAACTCCAGAAGCAGCAGGGCGAACTCCAGCGCTCCAACGCCGAACTGGAGGAGAAGGCCGCCCTGCTGGCCACGTCCTCCCAGTACAAGTCCGAGTTCCTGGCCAACATGTCGCACGAGCTGCGTACACCGCTGAACTCGTTGCTGATCCTGGCCCGGCTGCTCTCCGACAACCCCGACGGCCATCTCTCCGACCAGGAGGTGCAGTTCGCGACGACCATCCACCGCTCGGGCTCGGACCTCCTGCAACTGATCAACGACATCCTGGACCTGTCGAAGATCGAGGCCGGCCGGATGGACGTACGCCCCAAGCGGCTCCCGCTCATCAAGCTGCTCGACTACGTCCACGCCACCTTCCGCCCGCTCACCATCGACCGGGGGCTCGCCTTCGAGCTGGCGGTGGGCGAGGACGTACCGCGCGAGATGTACTCGGACGAGCAGCGCCTTCAGCAGATCCTGCGCAATCTGCTCTCCAACGCGATCAAGTTCACCGCGAACGGCAAGGTCGAGCTGCGGGTGGACCGGGTGCAGGACGCCGAGCACCGATGGGGGTCCCCCCGCTCGAGCGAAGTCGAGAGTGGGGGAGAAGCCGAGAGTGGGAGAGTCCGGGACACCGACGACGTCATCGCGTTCGCCGTGTCCGACACCGGCATCGGGATCGCGCCGGAGAAACTCCCGGTGATCTTCGAGGCGTTCCAGCAGGCCGACGGCACCACCAACCGCAAGTACGGCGGGACCGGGCTCGGCCTGTCCATCAGCCGGGAGATCGCGGGGCTGCTCGGCGGCCGGATCGTCGCCGAGAGCGAACCCGGCAAGGGCTCCACGTTCACCCTGTACGTGCCGGTCGTCAGCCCCGGGCACACGGCTCCGGCGCCCCTCCCGGAGGACCGCGCCGACCTGCCCCTGCCGCTCCGGCCGGCCAACGGGCCCTTCCCGGTCGCGCACGACACGGACGACGCCTGGCCGTCCCCCACGAAGCTGGAGGCGTGGACGTCCGGCAGGCCGGGCCGGATCCTGGCCGGGCGGCGGGTGCTGATCGTGGACGACGACATCCGCAACGTCTTCGCCCTCACCCATGTCCTGGGCCGGGTCGGCATGACCGTGCTCTACGCGGAGAACGGCCGCGAGGGCATCGAGTCGCTGGAGCGCAGCCCGGACGTCGAACTGGTCCTGATGGACATCATGATGCCGGAGATGGACGGCTACGAGACCATCTCCGCGATCCGCCGCACACCCCGCTGGACGGGCCTGCCGATCGTGGCGCTGACCGCGAAGGCGATGCCCGGTGACCGGGAGAAGTCCATCGCCCGCGGCGCCAACGACTACGTGCCCAAACCGGTGGACATCGACGGCCTGCTGACGGTCGTGTGCGAACTGCTGGACCCCGAGGGCACGGGAGAAGAGACATGAGCAGCACGGCCACTCACCCCGAACGCGCCGGAATCCTCCTCGTCGACGACATGGACGACAATCTGACCGCCCTGGAGGCCGTCCTGGCCTCCCTCAACGAGCCGCTCGTCCGGGCCCGTTCCGGCGAGGAGGCCATGAAGGCCGTCCTGCGCCGGCCGATCGCCCTGGTCCTGCTGGACATCCGCATGCCCGGCATGGACGGCTTCGAGACGGCCGCCCACATCAAACGCCTCGACCAGACCCGGGACGTCCCGATCATCTTCCTCACCGGGGCGGACGACGACTCGGGCTACGCCTTCCGCGGCTACGCGACCGGCGCGGCCGACTACGTGACCAAGCCCTTCGACCCATGGGTCCTGCGGGCGAAGGTCAGCGTCTTCCTGGACCTCTACCGCAAAGGCAGAGAGGTGGAACGCCTGCGCGCGGAGATCCAGGACCTCAAACGCCGGGTTGGACAGGGTACGTAGGGGCGCGGGGCCATCCATGTGCGGCTTTGCCGCGTGGGCGCGACAGGCCACGACGGACCCGCACCCGCCACGCAGTCCCCGCCGCGCGCTACCGCTCGCGAGAGCCGTCGTACATCTCCTCGATCAGGTGCTTGTACTCCCGCTCCACGACGGGCCGCTTCAGCTTCAGGCTCGGCGTGATCTCCCCGTGCTCCACATCGAGATCCCGCGGCAGCAGCCGGAACTTCTTGATGGTCTGCCAGCGCTGAAGCCCCTCGTTGAGCTGCTTCACGTACCCGTCGACCATGTCGACGGTCACCGGCGCGGCGACGATCTCCGCATACGACTTCCCCTCGAGCCCGTTCTCCTTGGCCCACTCGGTGATCGCGGGCTCGTCCAGCGCGATGAGCGCCGTGCAGAAGTTCCGGTCGGCCCCGTGCACCAGGATGTTGGAGACGTACGGGCACACCGCCTTGAACTGCCCCTCGACCTCCGCCGGGGCGATGTACTTGCCGCCCGAGGTCTTGATGAGGTCCTTCTTGCGGTCGGTGATCCGCAGGTATCCGTCGGGCGACAGCTCCCCGATGTCCCCGGTGTGGAACCAGCCGTCCGGCTCCAGCACCTCGGCGGTCTTCTCGGGCAGCTTGTGGTAGCCCTCCATGATGCCCGGGCCGCGCAGCAGGATCTCCCCGTCGTCGGCGATCCGCACCTCCGTGCCGGGCAGCGGCTTGCCGACCGTGCCGGTGCGGTAGGCCTCGCCCGGGTTCACGAAGGACGCGGCCGAGGACTCGGTCAGGCCGTACCCCTCCAGGATGTGGATGCCGGCGCCCGCGAAGAAGTAGCCGATCTCCGGCGACAGCGCGGCGGACCCCGAGACGCACGCCCTCAGGTTGCCGCCGAAGGCCTCGCGGATCTTGGCGAACACCAGCGCGTCGGCGGCCTTGTGCTTCGCGCCCAGACCGAACGGCACAGACGCGGTCCCGGTCCGCCGGAAGTTGTCCTGGGAGACCTTGGCGTACTCGCGGGCCACCTCGGCCGCCCACTGGAAGATCTTGTACTTGGCGCCGCCGCCGGCGCGGGCCTTCGCGGCCACCCCGTTGTAGACCTTCTCGAAGATGCGCGGCACGGCCGCCATGTATGTCGGCTGCACCACCGGCAGATTCTCGATGATCTTGTCGACCCGGCCGTCCACGGCGGTGACGTGCCCGACCTCGATCTGCCCGGAGGTCAGCACCTTGCCGAAGACGTGCGCGAGCGGCAGCCAGAGGTACTGCACGTCCTCGGTGCTGACCAGCCCGGTCGCGGCGATCGCCTTCGCCATGTACGACCAGTTGTCGTGCGGCAGGCGCACGCCCTTCGGGCGGCCCGTGGTGCCGGAGGTGTAGATGAGGGTGGCCAGCTGGTCCTTGGTGATCGCGCCGACCCGCTCCTTGATCAGGTCTGGGTCCTTCTCCAGCCGGGCCGCGCCGCGCTTCTCCAGCTCGTCCAGGGTGAGGATCCAGTCGGCGGTCTCGACACCGGCCGCGTCGATCACCACGACATGCGTCAGCTCGGGCAGCTCGGCGCGCTTCTCCTTGGCCTTGGCCAGCTGCTCGGCGTTCTCCGCGATCAGCACCCGGCTCTCGGAGTCCGACAGGATGTACGCGGACTCGTCGGCGTTGGTCTGCGGATACACCGTGGTCGTGGCCGCGCCGGCGCACATGATGCCGAGGTCGGCGAGGATCCACTCGATCCTGGTGCCGGCGGCGAGGGCGACGCGCTGCTCGGGCTGCACGCCCAGCTCGATGAGGCCCGCCGCGATGGCGTAGACCCGCTCGGCGGCCTGCGTCCAGCTCAGCGACTTCCACT
>NZ_JBEXSH010000451.1:0-7306 GCF_040613555.1 Streptomyces sp. NPDC006265 | reverse complement strand
GCCTGGGTGGAGGCCGGGCACGCCGCGCTCACCGAGCCTTCGGCAATGTGGCCAGCGAGCGGCGTTCCTCCCCCTCGCCGCGGCCGGCCACGCGCCACACCGGCCCAGCGGGACCGTGCTGGGTCAGCTGTGCCAGCGTCGTGGTCGCCACGATGATCCGGTAGTTCACGCTCTGGATGCGGCGGGCCCGCTCGTGGAAGGCCGCTTCCCGGGTGGCCGGGGCCGCGCGGCGCGGGGCCGGGGCGAAGACGAACAGCACCGGCGGGAAGGGCCGGTCCAGGGACGGCCCGGCGTAGGTCTCCTGCCAATGGCTGCGCGGGGCCCGGGCGGCGTTCCCGCGTCCGGTCGCCGGCGCGTTGCGGTAGGCGTCGTAGCGCTCCAGCTTGGCGACCAGGCGGGCATAGGACATGGTGCGGTCGATCTCCACGAACGCGCTGGAGCCGTTGTTCAGGAGCACCACGGCGTCGGGCACCAGGTTCCCGGCCGGAGTGGGGTGGGCGACCTCCACCTGCCAGTCGGCGTGTTCGGCCGCCTCCGCCTCGTGGAAGGCGACGACGGTGTCGACCAGGGCGAGGCCGTGTTCCCGAAGACCCGTCTTGCTGGCGGCGATGCGCTTCCCGGTGGTCCGGCCGGCCCTCGGCTGAAGTTCGCCGGAGGCGGCGGCTTCGGCGAGGCCCGCCGGGGTGCAGTACCAGTAGCTCTGCTGGGCGCGGTTGGTCCGGCCGACCAGGGCTGGGGATTCGGCGAGCAGGTTGCGCAGCGCGCGCCGGACGTGGTCGGTGTCCTGCTGGTGGGGCAGCAGCAGTGCCTTGAGCTGGCGGGGTGTGGCCAGGCGTAGCTGGGCGAGGGTGAGCAGGACCTCGCCGCGGATCTCCGCTCCGGCCTTCGTCGCCGCCGCCCTGCGGGCCCGGGACGCTTCTCCAGGTACATCAGTAGTAGGAGAAGAGGAGTTGCAACCGGTCGGGGCGGGCGAATCGGGGGTCTGATCAGTGACAACGGTCAGACGGCGGCTCGGAGCTGCGGGGCTGGGAGCGGGGATCGCCACAGGGCTCGCCGTGGGGCTCGCCGTCGCAGCAGTGTCCGCCGGGGCCGGCGGAGTGTGCGGGGTGGGTGCGGTGGTCATCGCGTCCTCGGGATTCTCCGGCCCGTACGCGGCCGGATCGGTGACAGGTCCGGCCCGCATGCGAAGTGACGCGGGCCGGGGCCACCGTGCGAAGCCACCCCTTGTCCGCGACCTGACGGTCACCGCCGATGGGCGTCCGCTTTCACCTGGTTGACCCGATAGACCAGCGGGTTTGTCCGTGACCGACGTCACGAGCACCTCCCCGTCCCGGCTCCGAACTCTGTCCACAGGCAAATGCCTGCACCGTAGGGCGATCGGCCAGGCGCAACAGGCGCCCGGCGTGCGAACAGTGAGGAAGCGTCATGGAGACGACATCGTCGAAGCTGCCCGAGCTCGCCCCGGAGCAGATCGCGCGGGCCACCGACTACATAGAGCTGGTCTGGCGGTCCCAGGGCAGCGAGCAAGATGAGGCCGCGCTGGCGGAGTTCCACGCCGACGGCCTCGAGTTGGCGCTGCTGATCGGTGAGTTCGGCGCGCTGCTGCTGGCCGACTACATCAGCGTGGTGCCCGATGAGCACACCGACTGCGACGCCGGGCACGTCCTCGGGAACCTGGTGGCCGTGACGAGCCGGTACCTGAGGCGCTGGTGCCACGCGGGCGGCGGGGCGCAGGCCGCCTACATCGCGGCCGTGTTCCTGATCGAGTGCATGCAGGAGGTTGACCAGGTTTCCCAGTTCCTCGCCGACATCCGAGGCAACGTCGGCACCGGGCACGGGGTGGCTGTTGCCTGAGCGGGCGGAAGCCGGGACAGCGCCCGGGAAGGAGATTTCTCCGTCCCGGGCGCTGTCCCGTTCGGGCGAGATGTCGCACGTAGCGAACCCGGTCAAGGAACGATGCGCCAGCCTGGCGTCGGCGGTGGACATCGGATGCTGTGCACTCCCCCACTGCGATGCCGTGCACTCCCGGCCGATGTCGTACATCGAGTGGAATCCACTGTCCGGGCACCGGGTGCGGTGGCGCCCACCGAGTGGGTTCCACTCCGCACGATGTCGTCCACTCCGAGCCGACGGTGCGCACGATCGGTGCGGTGGTGCGCACCGTGGTGCGGGTCGGTGCGCGCACCGCCGGCGCGGCGGTGGGGATGGTGCGCGCACCATCCGGCACCTGGCGCGTATCGCGGCGCGCTCGGAGTGGCGGCGCGATGCCGCCGCCAAGAGGAGCCGGATCGAGCCGAGTTCCTATATCACACAGCCCCTTGTCCGCAGTTCGGCCAGAGTCCCGAATGTGCGATATGGGGCCCGCGCATGTGGGGCAGGTCACACGGAATGGGTTCGAGTGCGGGCCCGGCGGGCGCGTGCCGCATCCCCGGCCGGGCGGTGCGCACCTGCTCGGGCAGGCGGTGCGCTGGGTGCGCGCACCGAGGATGTGGTGCGCCCGCCTGGGTCCACCGGTGCGCGCACCATCGCCTTCCGTGCGCGCACCGGGGTGCGGTGGCCGGGGAGGGTGGCGCACCACGATGCGCACCGGTGCGGCGGCCGGGAGTGAACGACATCGTCGGTGCGCGCACGATGCCGTTCCGCGATGAAGTGCACGGGTGACATCGAATGGGGGCACCGGATGCCGGGATGTCCCACTCCCCCACCGGCGAGTGCTCACCAGAGTGGAGTCCACTTCCCCCCCGGTGGGCTCCACTCTCCGGGCGGTGCATCGTCGGGCTGCGCGCCGCACGCCTGGTGGGGTCCGCCGTCTCCGCTCACCCCTGACGGCGTCGGGGCAGGCGCGCGGTGCGCCACGGGTTCGGCCGGCCACCGGGGTACTGCCGCGTCCGGGGGCGGCGCGGCGGCGGCTTCGGTGACCGGTTCAGCGCCGCGAGCTGCGCCATGCGCAGCCGGGACGCGTCGATGAGCTGCTCCAGGTGCTCGCGCTGCTCCGGCGAAAGGTGCAGCGGGGTCGGGTCGACCATCGAGGCCTCCATGCTTGGGCGGGGTCACTGCTCCGCACCCTCGCCGGTCCCCGCCGCCTCGAGGCAGGACGCTTGGGCCGTGTCCCGACAGATGGCCCGGTGACTTCTCTGTCCGTCCCTCCAGCCGGGACCGGTCGCCTGCGCACACGCCGGCGCCCACGGACATCTGGTCCGTGGGCGCCTGTGCGATGCGGCGGTCAGCTCTCCAGCATGGCCTGGAGGTCGCTCAGCGTCAGCTCGTTCGTGCCCCGATCGGCCGCGCTGCTCTGCGTCCACTTGAGGATCGCGGGATGGGCATCCTCCGGTGAGTACGAAGTGCTGACGGCCGTGTTCTGGCCGTCGGTGTCGGCGAGCTGGGTGAGGTAGGCGGCAAGGGTGTGCGGTCCGCCGCCGCCGTAGCCGATGCCGTACCCGTGGCCCTCACGCTGCGGGAGGATCGAAAGGTCTCCCTTCTCCGTCCGCGCCCAGAACAGGCTGCGGCCGGTGTGGAAGCGGCTGAACGTGTCGCCGGGGCGCAGGGCGAGCGGAGCGAACGTCTTGTAGCTCCACTCGTCCGTGCCGCCCTCGCCTCGGTGCTTGAAGTGCTTGCCGACGACGGGGAGCCCGAACTCGGGGTCGTAGAAGGTCCGGCGGCACACGCAGCCCGATCCGGAGATCGCCGACGGGCTGCTGGCGTCTTCCGTGACGCACGGGTGGAACAGGGTCGGGATCTTCGCGGGCTCCACGAGCGTGCAGTGCATCGCGTTCGGCTCGCAGCGCACCAGCCTGCCGAACCACTCCTGGAAGTGCGGTGTCACGGTCTGCTGCGCCTCGATGTCCACCTCCGCGTTCAGCGCCGACGAAGCGACACCGAGGCGCGCCTCGCTATAGAGGACGAAGTGCATGAAGCCGTTCGTCGGGTCGGTCAGGTTCAGGTCGACGGGCTCGTAGGTCACGTGGCGCTCCAATGCGGACGTGCTGGCGGCGGGGTCAGGAGACGCGGTGCTCGGGACGCAGGACCAGGCCGCGGTTGAAGAACTGCGCGGTGTCGTCCGGTCCGAGTCGGAGGGCGCGGGAGACGGCCGTGCCTTCGTCGTCGCGGGCGAAGGCGAGCAGGATCTTGCGGCTGGCTGGGTCGGCCATGGTCCGGCGGGCGGCTTCGACGGTGTGGGCGACGCAGCCGGTGGTGCCGTCTTCGACGATGTCCCGGCGCGTCTTGTCGTCCCAGACGTTGAGCTGGAGGTTGGCGCCCTCGGTGGAGCAGTCCTCCTTGGAGTCCGCACCGAGCACGCACCGCCCGAGCATCGCGGCGTGGGCGTGGCGCTGGAGGTAGACGGCCGTGCCCAGGAGCCGGTCGACTTCCTTCGCCGTGTTCTCGCGGGCCTTCTCCGGGCTGACGAGCGAGGTCTTCGGGTCGTGGGGCTGCACCCGGATCTTCAGCGCCGCCAGGCTGCGGGCGAGGTCGTCGGCGATGCTGAGCAGGCCCACCAGGTTCACGTCGCCACGGTGCCGGGGCGGGGGCAGTTCGTCGGGGTAGCTCTCCAACGGTTCCAGCGGTTCGTGCAGGTCGGTCAAGGTTCCTCCCGTGCCGGGTGCCAACTTCCCGATTCTCGATCCGCCCCGAGACGCAGACAGCGCGAAGGCGTAGATCAGCCACGCGCTGTCCGGTTGGCACCCCCTCACTGTCCGGGGGCTGCTCCCCTGCCCGGGTCCGGCCGGGGCGTGTGGTGCCGCTGCTGACTGCCCGGGTCGGCGGCCGGGGCCGGCTGAGCCTGCTTCGTCTGGTCCGCCTGCTCTTCGACCATGCGGCCTCGAGCCTCTGCCGCGCGGGTGTGCGCGGCGATGCGGGCGAGGTTCTGCGGCGAGGTCATCCACGTCGCGGGGTCCGTCGTACGGCCCTCCAGATACTCCTGCGGCATCGCGGCCTGCTGGTGAGCCTGGATGGCGGCGGCCCGCTGCGCTGCGGTCTCGCCGCCCGGCGGCGTGGCTGGAGCGGTCGCGGCCGGAGCTTCATCCCGTACGGCGGGCGGGTCGGTGAGGGCGGCGCGGATCGCGTTCTGCAGGGCGAGGCTGGCGACCCGGGCCCGCTCGTACCGGGACGACTCCCGCGGCGGCTTCCCATCAGTGCCCGCGATCCACCAGCGGATGGGCCAGGCGAAGTCGGCGGTGTAGGAGAGCTGATCCGGGGCCGGGGTCCGCCGGCCCTTCTGGGGCACGGTGAGCTGACGGCAGTAGCGCTCCAGAGCCCGGTCGGCGATGTGGCTGTCGATGCCGGGCACGTAGGCGCGGCGGCCGCGCAGGGTCTCCAGCAGGTGCCGGCGTGCTTCGGCCAGGACGTGGCGGCGGGAGAAGATGCCGCGCGTGGTGAAGACGACCGCGGCGACGTCGACCGTAGCGAGCGCGGTGTCCACCCATGGCCCCACCCGGGCCCGGATCGCCGCCCCGGCCGCCTGGCATCGCTGAAGCAGCCCGTCGACCATCCGCTGCCCGAACTTCAGGAGCGCGGAGACACGCCACCACGCGAGCAGCTGGTCCAGCGGGCGCGGGGTCTTCTTGTCCGGGCGGGTCTCCTGCGCCGCCCACCACCCGAGCCCGTGGCGGGCTCGCTCGCCGGGCAGCCGGCCGTGCTTCTTCACGTAGTCGTCGGTGATGCCCTCGAGGACGTCCTCGATCCGCTTGCGGCGGGTGGAGGACCAGTCGATGAGCTCCTGGGAGACGCCGGCTATCTCCATCACCGGGCGCAGGCCCGGCGTCACCTCCCGGGGCACGGTCGCCAGTCCGAGCTTCTCGCACACCTCGGTGGTCATCTCCAGGGTGTACAGCGAGTCGGCCGCCACGATGTGCTTGTAGAGCCGGACCGTGTCCAGCGCGTACCAGGAGCCATCCGGGCGTTGCACCCGATTCGCGATCAGGCAGTGCTCATGCAGGAGGGGGAACCCGTTCCTGTTGTCGAAGTGCCGGAACGCCGCGACGACCAGAGCCGGGGCCTTCGCGCGCTCCCGGCCGGACGCCCACCGGGTCTCCGCTACCTCATCCTCCAGCCAGCGCAGCGTCTTGGTGACGGCCCGCTCGTGCGCCCGCTCGATGATCCGGCGCGTCCGCTCATCCCCCAGTGCCCACAGCACGACCAGCGACGCCTGCGGCCGGAACACGAAGTCCAGGGCGAGCAGCGGCTTCTGCTTGCGCTGCTCGATCTCCTCGATCGGCTGTCCGAGGACAGTGGCCAGCCGCGCCGTCTCCGGGTCCTCGCCGTCGTCCAGGAGCTTGCGCTCCATACGGTCGGCGTCCGGGTGCCGGCCTTCCCCGAACAGAAGCTCCATCTGCCGCTCTGTCACCGTCTCCCCGTCGGTGAGCCCGAGCGCGGCCAGGCCGCGCCCCATCCACACCCCGGGCGGAAGCCCGGCCATCTCCTGGGCGTCCTTCAACGACTGGCGGGCCGGACGGCGACCGTCCCCGAACGCGACCCCGCGCGTGTAGTACCGCCACGCGTTCCGCCTTTGGACCTTCGCAACACTGATCATGCAGGCAGCGAACACCCGCTCTGACCTGCGGAAAAGCCCGATCCCGTGGGGCGGGATAGTTCACCGCAACTTCACGGCCGATCCCGCAGGGCGGGCATCTGCGCCGACGTCGCGCCCGCCCTGCGGACATCCCCGGGCCATGCAAATCCTGCGCGGCAACCGCCCGCCCACGCCTCAAACACCCCAACAACCAACAGCGGACGACTCCACCATCACCGCACACACCTACGCTCCACTCCCCGCCCGGCACGCATGCCAGCGGCCCACCACCGGGAGAGTGGTGGGCCGCTGACGTGTCCGGGAGGCGCTGCGGAAGTGTGCCACTGTGACACAGTTCCGGGGTCAGCCCGAACCTGGCGCGGACCGAAAAGTGTGCCACTGTGGCACGTTTTCCGAGGCGTCAGTCGATCGCGATACCCGCTTCTTCCAGGGCCGCGTTCAGAGTCCTCGCCAGCAGGAGGACCTTCTCCGGGTCTTCCTTCACGGCCAGCCGCACGGTGTCCGGAACGAGGATCTTGACGGCCCTCTCGACTTCCGCACCGGGGTTGGCCTGCGTCAGGGCTGGCTTCTCGTCCTCATCGTCCTCTGCCCGGACTACGAGGCCACAGAGGGCGACGGCCTTGGCCAGTTCATCAGGCGAGGGGACGACTCCCTTCTTAGTTGACCAGGCGGTCTCCCAGACCTTGAGAACGCTGTCCTCGCCGTGCTGCCGACGTACCGGGTGCAGCACCTGGGTCTGTCGCGACGACAGGTCACTGACCGGGTGGTCGGCCTTTGCGA
>NZ_JBEXSH010000450.1:0-7330 GCF_040613555.1 Streptomyces sp. NPDC006265 | reverse complement strand
GGCGCTCCCCGAGGGCCGCCCGGGACGCGCTGAACAGCTCGTGGGCGTGGCCCGCGACGTACTCCCGCAGGACGTCCAGCGCCATCTCGGGCCGGTTGTCGGTGGGGTTGTGGGCGGTGAACAGGCCGCGCCACACGTCGTGGTGGAGGGGCTCGTAGGGCAGCAGCCCGATGCCGGACGCCAGCGTCTCGGCGAGCACCAGGGCGGCGACCATCGGCGCGCGCCGGTTCGTCATGTCGCCGGCGCCGCGGAACTCGTCCACCAGCGCGCGGTGCTTCTGCTTGAGCACCTCGCGTCCGTTCGGGTGGGCGAGGCCGCTGAGGATGTACTGGACGAACTCGGGCCCGGCGTGCCCGTGGTTGGCCAGCACGCCCTCGCGGGCCGCGGCCGCCACGGCGCCGCCGCCGTCGCCGAAGGGGGCGATCGTGGTGCCGAGGATTCGGGCGGCCGCGCCCTGGCTGGTGGTGAAGGAGAGGGCCGGCCGCTCGCCGGACGACAGGAGGATGGTCTCCCAGGGCAGCATGTTGCCGAACGCGCCGCCGCTGCGGGCCTTCCCGTGGTTCATCGGCAGCTGGTAGAGGACCTCGTCGATCAGGGTGTCGTCGGTGACGGCCATGGTCTCGTCGAAGACCGTGACGATCCCGCGGACCAGGTTCAGCCGCTTCTCGATCGCGTAAAGGGTGGTGCGCCAGTTCGACATGGCGCTGGCGTGCTCGGAAGGGTCGGCCCAGACGCTGAGTGCGCACTGCAGGGCCGTCGTCTTGCCCTTGGTGGACCGGCTGGAGATGTCCAGGGTGAAGCTGTTCAGGCCGAGAGGCTTGAGCAGCGGGGCGGCGAGCGCGGCCGCCACGGCGACGCGCGGCACGGGGAAGCCGGCCAGCTGGGCGACGGTCTCCTTCCAGCCCTCCAGCGTCCCTTTCCGGGCGTGTGCGCGGGCCGGGCCGCGTTGTTCCTCGAACGGAACGTCGACCTTGATGCCGTCCTCTGGGCTGGCGACGAACGTGCCGTCGTCCTGCCATCCCAGCCAACGGGCCAGCTGCTCGGACGGGATGCGGCCCACGTTGGTCGACTCGAACTCGGCCAGCCACTTCTCCACGGCCCGGGCGTCACCCTCGACCGCAGGAAGGCCGGCGCTGCCCAAGGTCTCGATCAGTTTGCGGCCGCGCTTCGCGGTCTCGCGGCTGACGATGCGGGAGATACGGCGGGGCCGACCCAGGCTCCGGTCGATCCACGAGAGCTCCACGTACTGGTCGCCCTCGGGATCCTCGAACGTCGCCGTGATGACGAGCGGTGCAAAGGTGACACGCAGCCAGTTCTCACCGCTGGTGCTGAGCACCTCCACGCCCCGGCCAGTCACCCGGTAGTTGTATGGAGTGCGCACGGCAGCAGGCAGACCGAACACCTCGGCGTAGTCGAATCCCTTGGGACCGTCCTCGGTGTCGCCCTCCGGCGCCTGGGCCTCGTGCTCGTCACCGGCGGGGGCCTCGGCAGGGGCCGGACCGGCAGGCGCGGGAGCGGCCGGACGCGCCCCTGTTACGGCGAGATGCCGACTGCCGTAGCCGAGCCGGGCCAGCTCCCGTGCGGCCGCCTTGTGGTCACCGCCGTGATTCAGCAGCGCATACGCGCCGAACTTGCTGTACGGCACCTCAGTGGCGAACTCGCTGCTGGTGGTGAAGACGAACAGCCGATCATGCTCGTCTTTCCCCGTCGTGGCCTTCACGCCGCCGACGCCGTCGGCCCATCCCCAGTACGTTTCGCTGCCGCGAGTCGTCAAGGGACGGAAGACGCCGCGTAGGATCTCTTCCCATGTGGCCCGGGCCTCGTAGTCGTCGCCCGGCCGCAGGCTCCCGTCCGAGCGCGGCGGTGAGGACCGGGGCGCGGTCTTCGGCGCGTCGGGCATGGGCATCGCGTCGAACGCCTGGCAGAGGGAGTAGAGCGCGTCGAGCTCCTCCGGCTCGACGACGGCCATGGTCGTGGGGCCGCCCGAAAGCCGGGTGTAGGGCTCGCCGCTGGGGTGAGTGGAGCCGTGCGACGGGGCGATGACGACGAAGCCGCCCTCGCCGCGCGTCTCGATGAGGACTCGCACGATCTTCGTGCCGGGTTTCTCGGCGACGCGCTGCCGTTCCTTCGGGGTGTACTCGTCTTCCCGGGCCAGGCGCCGCGCCAGCTTGGTATTCGCTGCGGCGGGCCTGCCCTTCACGACGACCTTGTAGTGGACGCCACCGGAGGGCGATCGGTCAGCCCAGCCGGTCGTGACGGCATCCCAGAGGTCACCGAGCTGACTGTTGTGGGCCAGTTCGGCGACCTCGTCGAGGAGTCCTTCCTTGACGGCCAGGCCCTCGAACTCGATCAACTCGACGCCACCGGAGACCGCGCCGGTGACGACGCCGATGCCGGTGCGCTGGCCGTCGCCGAACCAACGGTCGTGCTCCTCCGGCGTTGAGCGGGTGACCTTGTACTGCATCCAGCTGCGAACGTCTGGAGCCTTGGTGCCGTCCTCGCGGACGGGCAGGACGCACAGGCCAGCGTCGTGCAGCTCGCGAGCAGCCGCCCGGATGTCTGGAGTCTGTGAGTCGGTCAACGCTTCTCCCCGTGGTGCTGGGTCAGGTGGCGGGCCTTAATGCCGCCAATGAACGCCGCGATGGCGCTGGGCCTGATCGGCTCTTCGCGGGGCGTCGGGCACCCCGGGCGGTAGCACTCGTAGTGAGCGCGGACGTTCTTCGCGTCGATGACCAGCAGGCCGTTCATCTGCTGCCGGATGGGCGAGCGGCCCGGGGCGTCCCGGGCGCGCTCGGCGGTCATCGCCCTGCCTGGGTCGTGCGGGAGGACCACGTCTCGACGTCCTCGACGTGGCCAGCGGCGACGGAGGCCTGGAAGTCGACGGCGCGCTGCGCGTCTCCCTGCCGCTGCGCGATCTCCTCGCGCAGCTGGAGCACCGTGGTGGCCGGCCGCTGTCCGGCCGGGATGATGGCCATCCCGGCGCCGTCGGCGGTCCAGATGATGACCGCGCGGGGCATCTGCTCCTCGTCGGCGGCCCGGGACTCGTGCAGCGTGATCCGGTGCTGTGCGGCCAGGACGTGCAGTTCCTCGCGTCCCAGGGTGTACAGCACCCAGGCGAAGACGGCGTCGGGCTTGCCGGTGATTCGGACCAGGTCGCCGATCGCGTCGAGGCAGTCGATGACGTCCTGCCCCGCGGTCAGCTTGGCCGCCTCGATGCTGGCCAACGCGACCTGGGGCGTGGTGGGTGGCTTGGGCGCCGTGGGAAGCTCAGACATGAGCGGACCCCGTCTCTACTTGCTGGTGGGTGCGGGCTGCTCGGTAGGCGCCCCCGGCTGGACCCCGGGGGCGCCGTTGTTGGTGGCCGCTGCCGACTGGACCTCGACAGCGGCGGCCTGGGAGAGACCGAGGAACTCGACCAGGTCGGCCTTGCGCACGCGCTTGGCGCGGCCGAACTCGAAGACCTGGATGGGGAACTGGTCGTCCCGGATCAGGCCGTAGCCGGTTCCCTCGCTGATGTTGAGGGCGCGGAACGCTTCCTTGACGGGCGGCATCGCGGGCAGGTCCAGGACCTGCTCGGGGGTCAGGGGCTTCAGTCGGGCAGGCATGCGGACTCCCTCTGAACCCGGAGCGGCACGACCGCGCGGCCTGCCCGCTCCATCGGTATGAACAGCACCAAGAGGTCGACGCCGAGCGCGGCGGCGATGGCCTTGGCCTTGTCCTCGGGCACGGTGCGCTGGGCGCCGGACATGAGGGCGCCGATGGTCCCGTTGGCCACACCAGCGGCGGCGGCCAGTTCGCGGCTGGTGATGGACTCACCTGTGCCGGTGCGCTCCATGAGCGTCTTCAGACGGTCGCCGCTGACGACCGCGTACATCGTGGGTGGGGCTTCGCTCACGTTCACCTCGCTGGACAACTTGTCCCATGAGTGGGACAGCGATGAACGGAGCATCACATACGTTGAACGTTTTGTCCAGCGTGCGTGACAGTGAGGGGGAGCGCAAGTAATCGGTCAATGACTCTGCGCGACCTGGCGCGATCGTCCAACGTGCTGAACAATCCGTTCAGTGGGTGAGATGAACCCGCCAACTGACCTGCCCGTACGTCTAAATAGGCGGCGCGGACGCTGAACCGAACGTACGGAACCTCTGACCAAGGAATGGCAGGATGAACCCCATGGCGCCCAATGGACCGGACCAGCGCGAAGGTGAGCGCAGCCCTGAACAGCGCACCCAGCTCGCAGACCTCATTCGTAGTCGCCGCGCGGAACTGAACGTGGGATTGAAGGCGTTCGCCGAGAAGGCGGTAGATCCGGCATCCGGCACCCGGGTGACTCGGGGGTGGGTGTATCGACTTGAGCAGGGGGAACCGGTCACGCCCCCCGTTTATGAGGAACTCTGTGCACTCGCGGAGGCCTGCGAGCTACCGGTGGAGACGCTGCAGGATGCCGCCGGCAGTCAGTTCCACGGAGTCGATCCGCTCGTCAGCGGCTCGTCGGAGGCCAAGGCCTACGTGCACAAACTGGATCGACTCCCCCCAGATCAGCGAGAGCGGTTGCTGCGCCTCATTGACACGCTGATGCCGCCGGGCGACGCCACCGAATGAATCAGGCCTCCTCCGGCCCTCCCCCTGGCATTACTTACAGTGACTATTCGCTGCACCCCGTAGACCCGTGTGACCTATGGTGCGATCATGTGCGGACGCCTTTGGACAGAAGGGCGCTGGTCCCAGTCGAAATTCGAACGCATGAGCGGGAGATGGGGGAGGACTTCATGGAGTCACCGCGCCGCCCACGAGTCTGGTACTTCTTCAGCGAGGACCTGCCTGATGGCGAGATTCTTGTGCCCATCAAGTGCGAGTACGGCATGGCGTTCGCAGTACGCCCAGGCTTGATGGCGCCGGAGATGCTCAACCGGCTCAATGAGAACGTCGACCACCTGATGGGCGTGGGGCTCGCCCGCCTCGACATCGAAAGCGACGACACGCCCTCCGAGCGTAAGGAGTAGAAACTGCGTCAGACTTGCTGGCGCAGGTGCGGAAGCACGCAGCGGCCCACGGGCGTCCTCTCCCGCCCGTAGCCCCGCCTTCATCCCCACCGCAGCCAGGGAGCGTTCAGACCGGAAGGGTCAGCCGATGCCCGTATCGCGCCGCGCCGGCGGCATCAGCAAGCGGTGTGAGTGCCGCGGCCCTGACGGAAAGCGCCTCGGCGCGAAGTGCCCCGACCTGTCGAAGCGGTCGCACGGACGGCACCGGGTCAGCCAAGAACTACCCGAGGATGCCAACGGTCAGCGACGTCGCTTCCAGCGCACCGGGTACGCGACCGCCAAGGACGCGCAGAAGGACCTCGACCGCATCCGCGCCATCCTCGACCTGGCGGGCGACGATGAGGACGGCCTGCGCCGCGTCGGAGATCTGCTCGCCAACCTCCAGACAACCCGCGGCCCGATCCCGGAGCCGCCAGAGGTCTCCCGCAAGCTGGGCGTCGGCGTACCGCTGGACGGCAAGACGACCGTGGGCGAGTGGCTCGACCACGTCATGGACACGAAGGCCACGCGGGCCACCACGAACCGCGGGTACGACAGCCACATTCGAGTGCACCTGAAGCCTGCCCTTGGGCATCTGCGCCTGGACCGGCTGACGGTCGGCCACGTTGAGGACATGTTCGCCGCGATCGACGATCGCAACGACGTCATCCGGGCCGAGAACGCGGCGCGCCGCGAGCAGGTCGCCCGCTGCAAGCGCGGGAAGCCCGGGGCGCCGAAGGCTGCTGAGCGGGAGCAGCTGGCTGCCGAGCGGGCCCGTCTCGCGGAGATGCCGCCCTTCCGCCGCATCACTGGCCCGGCGACGAAGCAGGCGATCCGCCGCACCCTCCGCATGGCGCTGAACCGGGCGATCGCGAAGCAGCTGATCACTTTCAATGCGGCCGCGCACGTCGAGCTGGCGCCGGCCGCTCGCCCCAAGGGCCTGCTGTGGACCGACGAGCGGGTCGCACGGTGGCTGGAGACGGGTGAGAAGCCAGGCCCGGTCATGGTGTGGACGCCCACCCAGCTCGGCCGCTTCCTCGACCGCGCGGAGAGCGACCGGCTGTACGCCTTCTTCCACGTGATCGCCTACCACGGCCTGCGCCGGGGCGAGGGCGTGGGACAGGCGTGGGATGACTTCTCCCCACAGCGCAAGGAGATCCGGGTAGCCAACGAGATCGTGGTGGACGGGTGGACGCCGATCGAGACGCCACCGAAGACGGACGGGTCGGTCGGCGTGGTGAAGGTCGACGCGGGGACCGTCAGGGTCCTCATGGCGCACCGCGAGCAGCAGCTCGCCGAGAGGGACGCCTGGAACGCGCGGGCGGCCGCGGAACGCGCGCAGGGCAAGAGCACTCCGGACTGGACGGACACGGGCAAGATGTTCACCGCCGAGGACGGGTCGTGGCTGCACCCGGATTTCGTATCGAAGGCGTTCCGTCGCATCTCGGACGCTGCTGGTCTGCCCCCGATCAACCTGCGGGACCTGCGGCACGGCGCGGCGGCCTTGGTCAAGGCGGGCGGCGGAGACCTGCACGACGCCAAGGTGAAGCTCAGGCACAGCACGATCACATTGACCTCGGACACGTACATGGAGCTGTTCGAGGAGTACGAGGACGAGCTGACCGAGAAGGCGGCCGCGGCCGTGCCTCGGGCTCGGGGCTCACATGACGCACCCCCTGCTCCGGTCCCGAGTCCGGAGCAGGGGGTGAAAGCGTCGCAGCCAGAGACGCAGTAATGGACGACTCCCACGGTACGGCTCAGCACTGACAACGGGCAGGCGGGGACGTAGAATTGTGGGACAGGCACAGGGCCCCTGACCAGCAGGTCAGGGGCCCTGTCTGCTCAGCCGGTGCTCAACCGAACACCGCATAAGAGCGTGCAACACCGTGGGGTGAGACGGGGTGAAGCACCCCTAGGGAGCGGAACGGAACTTCCGCTGACCTGCACTCCTTGGGGCGCGGTGGGGTGAGCCGAACACCGTGGGGTGAGGCGACATGAGCGCTCATCGGACTTTTAATCCATTGGTTGTGGGTTCGAGTCCCACAGGGCCTACCTACTGGACCCCAGCTCAGAGCGGAAATGAGCTGGGGTCCTGTCCGTTTTGAGTGTGTCTCATGATCACTTGCTGGCCCGTGGCTGGCCCGAGAGTCCGACGATCAGGGAAGCGCCGACAGCCCCCAACCGGGCGGGGATCCCGACTGAGGGCCGGTCAACTGCCGCTGGAAGAAGTGGAGCAGCAAGCGAAGGGACCGAAGAAAGGAGTGTTTATCGTCAGGCAGACGACTATGATCGCCGCATGCCCTACGACC
>NZ_JBEXSH010000449.1:0-7331 GCF_040613555.1 Streptomyces sp. NPDC006265 | reverse complement strand
CGCCACGGCGAGCAGCGTCAGATACGCCAGACAGGTCAGCAGCGCGGTGAGGACGCTGCCGCCCAGCTCGTGGGCGAGCAGCAGCACGGAGGTGTGCTCATCATCGCCGTCAAGATCGTGCTCAAGCACTGAGCACGGCGTCCGTCACCGGGCGGGTCACCTACTCCGGGTGAGGTTCGAACCGGCAGGGAGGTGGACGATGGCGGAAAGGGCGCCGTCCGCCTGTCCCGGGAAGCCGTGGGAGGACAAGTTCGTGCGCTACGAGATCCGCGTCGAGGGACACCTGTCGGAGACACTGGCCAAAGCCTTTCCGGAGCTGGGCCATGTGGTGATGGCCGGCCAGACGGTCCTGTTCGGCCCGGTCGTGGACGAAGCGCACCTGTTCGGACTGCTGGCCCGCTGCCAGTCACTGGGACTGCGGGTCGTGGAGATGCGGCCGGTACCGGAGTGAAGCGACCGTCCAGGGCGGACGAGACGACGAAGATCCCCTCCCACCGCGGCGACGGTACCGACAGCTCACCCCCGGCGGGTGAGGCCGGCAGCCGGTGACAGGGGGGACGCTGGAGCAGTCAGATCCATCGCTCGGGCCACGTCGCACACTCCAACGATGATCAGGCGAGGAGGAGCCATGGCCATGTCGCGTGGTCCCACATCGCACCCCGGGCAGGGACACCGCTCCGACGGAGCCGTCCCCGCCCCTTCGGGCGGCACCGCGTACGGCCTCGCGCGGCTCGGCCGTTCCTGGACCTGGCTCCTGGGCTCGGCCGTTGCGACGTTGGTGCCGGGCGTCCTGATACTGGTCTGGCCGGAGGCGACCCTGCACGTCGTGGCCGTCCTCATCGGACTGTACCTGCTGGTGAGCGGGGTGTTCCGGTTCGTGGCCGTCTTCGGCCGGGAGGAGCCCGGAGAGCGGCTTCCGGGGCTGCTCCTGGCGGTGCTCTACGTCCTGGCCGGGGTGCTGTGCCTGCGGAACCCGCTGCAGACGATCGCCGCGCTCTCGCTGGTCACCGGGGTCGTCTGGCTGGTCTCCGGGATCCTCACCCTCTACACGGCCGTCGTCGCGAAGGACCTGCCGCACCGCGGCGTCGTCCTGGGCGCCGCGGTGCTCGGCATCATCGCGGGGATCGTGGTGCTCGCCCTGCCGTCGGAGTCGGCCCGTGCCCTGACCCGGCTGCTCGGCCTGTGGCTGGTCCTGCTGGCCCTGGCCGAGGCTGCGGTCGCCCTCGCATGGCGGGCCGCGCTCCGCAAGACCCACGCCATGGGGCCGCGCGCCCCCACGGGTACGGCCTGACACCGCACACGACGCTCTCGGGGCTCCGGGCACCCGCCCGGGCCCCGCGACGCCTCTGCCTCCTCCATCCCGTGCGGCAGCCCTCGCAGTCGGGGCGACGCACACGCGGAACGGCGCACGCATGAACCCGGCCGCATCCCCGGACCCGCGGCACCCCGGCGAAGCCGCTGACCCGGAACAGGTCATGACCGCCGAGGAAAGAGCGGAGTACGAGCGGCTGCGCCGTCACGCGGCGGTACGCCACCGGCGGGCACGGCGGGTCGGCTCCTCACTCCTCCTCCTGCCGGCCCTGCTGCTCGCGCCCGTGGCAGTCGTCGCCTCCTGAGTCCAGGACACGGTCTCCGACACCGACGTGGAGACCGCCGCGCCCCTGGCATCCGCGCCGCCCGTGCAGGAGGTCGTGATCAACCGGCTGACGGACTGAGTGGTGAACAACGTCGACGTGCGAGCGGTGACGGACGCGCTCGTGCAGACACTTCAGGACGCGGGGGCTCCACCGCGCGCCGTCGAGGGCGCCGCCTCACTCGAAGGTCCGCCGCGCAACGCGGTCAGGACCGTCGTGGACCGCACCGTCACCGGCGTGATCACCAGCGATGCCTTCCAGCAGGCGTGGGAGGGCGCCAACCGGCGCTCGCACGCCACGGTGGTGAACATGCTCACCGGTGACCGTGAGGGTGCCCTGACCTCCGAGGGCGGCACCGTCCGACTCGACGTGGGGGAGATCGTCGACCAGGTGCGGGAGCGGCTCGTCGACGCGGGCTTCGACACGGCCGCGGCCATCCCGGACGCCGACCGGACGATCACCTTGTTCGAGACAGAGCAACTGGGCAAGGCTCAGGACGCGATGCGGCTGCTGGACGTCCTCGGCGCCCGGCTCCCCGTCCTCACCGTCGTACTGGCCGCGCTCGCTGTGCGGACCGCTCCGGCACACCGGGTCATGCTGATGATCACCGCGGCGGGCGTCGGCGTGATGATGGCGGTGCTGCTCGTCGCCCTGGCCGTGCTCCGGCGTGCCTACCTGGCCTCGGTCCCGCCGACGGCCCTGCCCGGCGAGGCGGCCGCGGTCATCTACGACACCTTCGTCCGCTTCCTGCGCGACAGCACGCTCGCCCTGCTGGCCGGGGCGGTGATCACCGCACTGGTCGCCTACCTGTACGGTCCGGGACGCCTCGCGCGTGGGGTCCGGGCGACGGCGGACCGGGCCACGACGGCCACCGGCAGGGCGCTCTCGCAATCGGCGTGCGCTCCGGTGCCATGGGACGCCGACTTGCAGATCACCGGAAGTGGATCACCGGAGTGGTCATGGCGGCCGGAGCTCTCCTGGCCCTCTCCGGCCTGGCCCTCGGCGAGTACGTCGCCTCCACCACCTGGTACCGGACGTCCGCCCTCGGCCGCACGCTCACCCGTGCCGGGTGAGGCCGTCCGTGCCGTGCCGTGCCCACTCTGAGGACAGCGCCCGCCGGCAGCCCGGCGAGCACCGACGACGGAGGAAGATATGAGCGCACAGACGTATCTGGCGTACGACTACCCCCTGCTCAGCGTCTTCTGGAGCATGCTCCTGTTCTTCCTGTGGATCATGTGGTTCGTCCTGCTCTTCCGCGTGGTGGTCGACATCTTCCGTGACGACGACATGAGCGGCTGGGCGAAGACCGGCTGGCTGGTGCTGACGGTCCTGCTGCCCTTCCTCGGCGTCTTCGTCTACGTGATCGCCCGCGGCAAGAACATGGGCCGCCGTGAGATAGCGCAGGCCCGGGCACAGCAGGAGGCCTTCGACGCCCGCATCAGGCAGGCCGCGGGCAGCGAGGGCCGGCCCAGCAGCGTCGACGAACTCGCCAGGCTGTCGGAGATCCGCGACCGCGGCGCCATCACGGACGACGAGTTCCGCAAGGCGAAGGAGCTCGTCCTGACGGGCCACGCACCAGCCGGCCCCTCGGGCTCCACCACCCACGCCTCCCACCGTTGAGCGATCGGCGCTGACCTCGCCTCGAACCCCATGACACACGCGTCGGCGATGTGTGCCCCATGCAGTTGAGTGGGGGGCCTCTCCCGCACTCGCCCCCCCTTGCGTACGGCAGCACACATGCACCACCCGTCCGGCGGTTCCGAGGACGACTCCGGCGCACTGTTCGGACTCGACGCCCTCACTCCTCGACCGGCCGCCACCGACCGGCGCCCCTCCTTCCGCACCTCCGCCGTGGCCCGGCGGCTGCTGCCCGTAAGGGAGACCTACGCCGAGGCCGCGGCTGCCGGGTCGCCACGCGGGAGGCAGATCAGCGCCAGGTTCCCCGACACGCGCATGACGAAGGTGGAGTCCCACTGGCGCCTCCCCGGGCTGCACGGCAACCAGGGGAACATCGAGCGCTGGGTGCGCATCAAGGGGGGAGACGCTGGTCCTGGGCGAGAAGAAGACCCTCACCACACACCCCAACGGCCGATCGGCGCACTGGATCGCTCCCGGCCCCTCCAACGGCTGCGCGATGGCCTGTGCCTACTGCTACGTGCCCCGGCGCAAGGGGTAAGCAGCAGCCCCATCACCGTCTTCACCAACATCGACCGGATCGTCGCCCACATCGCCCGGCACGTGACGCGGCAGGGGCGCAAGCCCGAGCCGAACCCGTGCGACGCGCAGTCATGGGTGTACGACATCGGGGAGAACGGCGACTGCGCGGTGGACGCACTGATCTGCGACAACACCGCGGATCTGGTGCACGCCTTCCGGCGGTGGCCGACGGCCAAGGCATCCTTCGCCACCAAGTTCGTCAATCCCGACCTGCCGGCCCTCGACCCGCGTGGCCGCACCCACATCCGGTTCTCGCTGATGCCGCCGGACGACGCCCGACGGCTCGACGTGCGCACCTCCCGTCGCCGAGCGTATCGGCGCGGCGGCCGACTTCCTGGACGCGGGGTACGAGGTCCACTTCAACCTCTCCCCCGTGGTCGTCCGCCCCGGCTGGGAGGATGCCTGGGCCGAGTTGCTCATCCACCTCGACGACGTCCTGCCGCAGCGGGTGAAACAGCAGGCGGAAGCAGAGGTGATCATGCTCACCCACAACCGGGACCTGCATGAGGTCAACCTCGGCTGGCATCCCCGTGTCGAGGAGGTCCTGTGACGCCCGGAACTCCAGCAGGCCAAGCGCTCCGAGAACGGCGCCCTCAACCTCCGCTACCGCAACGACGTCAAGGGCGAGACGGTACAGACCCTGCGCTCCCTGACCGACCGCCACGCCCCGTGGCTGCGTGTGCGCTACGCCTTCTGAGCGACGGAAGGGCCAGAACGGCGCCGGGGAAGCAAAGCATGCCGTGTCGCGTTTCGGACCGGGCCCCCGCGCCGCCGCGCAGGGGCCCGGGAGTGCGCCGCCTCCCGTATCCCTCGCGTCGGCAGGCACTCGAACGGGACGCCGGTCCCGAACCCTTACCCACCCTTCGGGGCAACCCTGTGCGGCGGATGCACCCACACGCCGGGCACCGCGGAGGGGGCGCTTCTGCACACCGGTCGGGGATCGCCCGAATGCCGGGGATGCGAGCAGCCGCCGACAGGGCAGTCAGTGCTACATGAGTGATCACCACCAGGGACCAGCCGCAGCCCACCGCCGTCCGCCCGGCATGACCGACGCCACCGTCCGGGCATTGGGTGCCCTGTCCAAGGCACTGGAGACGACCGAACGCGCGCGAGGTCACCTCTACGCCTTCCACCAGCTGACGGGCGGGGCCGACTTCGAGCTGGACCGCGCGGTCGACCTCATGCACGAGGCCGGTCACCCTCAATGGGCGGAACGGATCCGGCACGAGATCACGGGCCGCAATGTCATTCCGGGGCACTGGACCTTCCAGCTCATCGAGGCCTACGACGAGACCTACTACGAACCGTTCAAAGCCACGGAGAGGGAAGCGCGTCGGGAACTGGCCGACGGCAGGGACCACCTGTACGAGGCCGAGCTCAAGGAAGAGCGCCGCACCGGTGGGCACCCCGATCACGCGCCCCGGCCCGACGTCACACCGCAGGGGTGACCGGTCCTTTCCCGGGCGTCGGCGGCCCGGCCCGGTTCCTGTCGGCAGGGCCACGCCGCCGGATGGCCCATCTCACCGGTTCGGGACCTTTATACACATAACCTGCACGGTATGAACAAATGCCATATCGCATATCTGGCGTGCGCGGCGGCGCTGCTCGGGACGGGCCTCGGGGCCGCCCCGTCGACCGCCGGCCGCACGGTCCATCTGGTGAGACCCGGGGAATCGATCCAGGAGGCGGTGGACAGCGCCCGGCCGGGTGACACCGTTCTGCTGGCGCACGGCACCCACCACGGAAGCGTCGACGTGACCACGCCCGGACTCACCCTGCGCGGCATGGGCCGCGGCACCGTGCTCGTACCGGAGGCGGGCGCGAGCACCACCGCCGCTCCCCCCGGCGGCACGGCCGCCGAGAGGGCCGCCGACAGCTGTGCCGCGGCCGGTAACGGCATCTGTGTCACGGGCACGAAGGACCACGGCATCGACGGCGTCACCATCGCCTCCCTGACGGTGACCGGCTTCACCAAGACCGGCATCCACGCCAATGAGGCCGACGGGCTGACGGTGCAGAACGTCACCGCGCTCGGGAACGGGGTGTGGGGCATCGCCACGGAGCGCTCGGCCCGTGGTGTGTTCCGCTACAACACCGCCCGGGACAACGGCGACGCGGGCCTCTTCCTCGCCAACACAGTGAAGGAGGAGGAAGGCGCCACGGACACCGGCGGAACGGTGGTGGAGCACAACCGGCTGGAGGGCAACCGGATCGGCGTCACCATCCGCCGGCTTCGCAACCTTACCGTCACGGGCAACCACCTCACGGGCAACTGCGCGGCGGTCTTCGTCGTCGGCGACGAGAACAAGCCGAAGGCCGGCCTCGTGACCGTGCGCGAGAACCGCATCGAGCGCAACAACAAGTCCTGCCCGAAGACCGCCCGGCTGGACGCCCTGCAGGGATCCGGCATCGTCCTGACGGGCACCGACGACAACCTGATCACCCACAACGTGATCAGGGACAACATCGGCACGTCCCCGCTCTCGGGCGGCATCGTCGTGTTCAAGAGTTTCGTCGGCACGACCAGCGAGCGGAACCGGATCAGCGACAACCTGCTGCAGGGCAACTCCCCGGCGGACCTGGTCAACACGGACCCCGGCGAGGGCAACACGTTCCAGGGCAACTCCTGCCTGTCGTCCCAGCCCGCCGGCCTGTGCTGACCGAGCACCGTCGAGCTCCGGAATCCGAGAGTTCCACGACCGTCCAGTGATCCTCGTGCTCGATCCGAGCAACCCTCGTACTTGATCCAAGTAGAAAGGCGGCACATGACGACCACTCAGCCAGCTCCTCCGCCGTCCATGCGGCTGCGGGAACTCGCATTCGGGGCGGCATGTGCCGCCGCCCTCCGCGCGGCAGCCCGGCTGGGCGTCGCCGATGCGCTCGGTGACCGGCCCATGGCCGTTCAGGACATCGCGGCCGCGGTGAAGACCGAACCCGGCCCGCTGCGACGGCTCCTGCGGGCCCTGTCCTGCTACGGCGTGTTCGCCGAACGCCCGGACGGGACGTTCGCGCACACCGACGTCTCCCGGTTGCTGCGCGAGGACGACCCCAACAGCCTGCGCGCCATCTCGCTCTGGTGCACCGAGCCGTGGACCTGGGACGCCTGGCCCAAGCTGGACGAGGCGGTGCGCACCGGCCACAACGTGGTGGAGGGTCTCTACGGCAAGGAGTTCTTCCCCTACCTCAACGAGGACGCCCCGGAGTCGGCCGACGTCTTCAACCGCGCCATGACGACGTCCAGCGTGCAGTCGGCGCAGGACGTCGCCGCATTCCTCGACCTCACGGGATGCACCTCGGTCGCCGACATCGGCGGCGGCCAGGGTCACGTGGTGGCGAGCCTGCTGGACAAGTATCCCGACCTCCACGGGACGCTGCTCGACCTTCCCCGGGTGGTGGAGAACGCCGTCCCGAGACTGCGCACGGGCGGCGACCTCGCGGACCGCGCGCACGTCGTGCCCGGCGACGTCCGGACGGCCGTCC
>NZ_JBEXSH010000448.1:0-7333 GCF_040613555.1 Streptomyces sp. NPDC006265 | reverse complement strand
GTCCGCTGCCTGCCCCTACTCCGTCGCGATCACGCCCCGCACACGAAGAAGCCCCTGCTCATCGAACAGGGACTCCCTTTGCCACAACGCACTCAAGGGCCTTCCCGAGGCCGTGGAGACCGTCTGGCCTCGCACAATGGTTCAAACGTGCGTGGTTCACCTGCTGCGCAACTCGTTCCATTACGCCGCCCGTCAGGACTGGGACAAGGTCGCCAAGGTCCTCAAGCCCGTCTACACCGCACCCAGCGAGGATGCGGCCACGGAGCGATTCCTGGAGTTCCAGGAGGCGTGGGGCGCCAAGTATCCGGCGATCGTGAAGCTGTGGTCGGACGCCTGGGCCGAGTTCGTGCCCTTCCTCTCCTTCGACGTGGTCGAGCCGTGGCAGCGTGCTTACCGGCCAGGCAGCGCTGAGCGGAGAGGGCCCGTCCCGCCGTCATCGGGACGGGGCACCCCGCGCCAGCCTATTGGCCGTTTCCGTTTACGTCTCCTGGAGGAATGTCATGAAGAAGTCCTATGGCCGTGCCGCCGTCGCCGGTGTCGGCGTCGCCGTCGCCGGCAGCGCGCTGCTGATGCTGGGCGTCGTGGCCCCTGCGGTTCTGGTCGGCTACTTCGGCTTCAACGCCGCCAACGCTGGCGCTGCCTACACCGCGATCATGAGCGGCATGAGCATCGCCGCCGCGCTTTCCGTCTTCGGCGGCGTCACCGCGGCCGGCGGATGGGGCCTGTTCCTGCTGCGCCAGGCCGTCGCCGCCGCCGGCAAGAAGGCTGTCGTCAAGTAACACCTCGGGACCGGCCGGGCGTTGGGCAGCGGATGCCCATGCACCCGGCCGAACCTCGCGTGACCCCACACCAATCTGACGGAGACAACGACAGGAAGCGGTACGGGACATGACTGCCATGAGCAGCTGGGCGGTCGGCTGGACGGTCGGCCTCATACGCAGACAGCGTCTCGCGCTACTGTCCGGCGCGCTCCTTTGGTTCGGCGCTATGGCCGCCGGTGCGGCGATCGGCGCCGGTGAGGGCTCCGGAGTGGAGACGAACCCGGCTCAGCCCGGTCTGGCCACCTGGTGGCACATCTTCAGTGCCAACGCCTCCGTGGCGCTTCTCGCGTTCGGCGGCGTGATCACGCTCGGCGTCTTCACCCTGCTGTTCACCCTGATCTCCGGCACGCTGACCGGGTTGGGGCTCGGCAAGGCGTACACCGTGGCCGGTCCGTCCGTGATGGCCGCACACGTACTGCCGCACGCCGTCGTCGAACTCCCCGCCATCGCCGTCGCGGTGGCCGCGGGCATCGCGCCGCTGCCAGCGCTGATCCGGCACCTCATCGGAGACCGGGCGCAGCGTCCCCGCATCCGGGACGTGTTGACCGACTCCACCGGGCTGCTGTGCATATGCCTCGTCCTGCTTCTCGTAGCCGCAACCATAGAAACGTGGGTGAGTACCCTGTGAACACCACCGCACCCCGCCGGACACAGGTGCTGTCGCTTCTGGCCGTCGCGCCGCTGCTGGCGCTGCTGATGTTCCGGCTGCGTGACGTGTTTCGCGACGAGGTCGCCGCAGCGCTGCCAGACGCGACCGAGCAGGAGGTCAGCCTGGGTACATGGGCCGCGGTCGCCGCAGGTTCGGTGCTCAACGTCCTTGTGTACACAGCAGGGGTCCTGCTCATCGCGGCGGCCACGGCAGGGTTGTGCCGGGGGCTGGGATGCGACGTGGAGTTCCGACGTCTGCGGCATCTCGTCGGCGGCGTGTTCGCGCTGTATTTGGTGGCGCGTACAGTCGTGTTGGTCGCCCTGACCTTCACTCCGGTACCGAGTGCGAGCCTGATGGACTGGTCGACCCGCCCCGATCCGGGGCTGCTGCTCCTCGCCCTCGCCACCGGCTGGGTGCTGCGGAAGACGGCTCCCGAGCTCGGCGCGTTGCGGGTCGCGGGCTGTGCTATCGCGCCTCCATTGCTGCTGGCGCTGGCCCAGATTGCGCTCTAGGCGTCTGGTGCCAAATGGAAGACCTCAGATAGTGATACAGGCGATTTCAGGGCGAACTGCCTACTTTCGAGTCGACTACCGTCTCGCTATCAGCCGACTCGAAAAAACCAGCTACCTGAGCGTCCTTCAGGAGACCTTGTGCCTATGACAGAACATGACGAGAAACGGGCGGAGAACCCGGACGGGCAGCGGCCGGGGAAGCGGGGGGCCCCTGGTGTGGAGTCGGCGCGTGCTGCCCGCCGCGGCCGCGTTCACGATCCTCGTCGGCTGGGCGCGGGCAGCCGTCTACGCTTCCAGCCGTGACGATGTTGTCGCCGCCGTCCACACATCGTCGCGGGTGACCGAGTCCGCGCGGGCGACCGTCGTACAGATCCAGGACGCCATGCAGTACGCGTGGATCGGCTTCCCGCTCGTACTGGTCCTGCTTGCGTTCATCGCCGCCATTCTCAAGGCGGGGCAGGCTCTGCTGATCGCGATCAGCGGCTGCGTCGGTTCGTTCCTCGCTATGGCCGGCATGCTGTTGCCGTCCACCGGGATCCTGCCTGCCCTCGCCGGAGCGTTCTTCGTCGGGACCATCGCGACGGTCGGCGCCGCGTTGCTGCCCGGAAGGACCTGAACTTTCTGATGGCATCTCCCTTTCTGCGGGGATCGTTTCACTTGGCTCTGACCGACCAGCGCCGTTCCCTGAACCTGCTGCAGGGACGCCCCACGCCCCGTTGGGCGCTGGTCGCGGTCGCCTGCTGCTATGCCCTCGGCGCGCTGGTCGGCCTCGCGGCTGCTGCCGGAGTCGGTGCTCTGGCCGGGCATTTCCTGCCCGCGCGGGAGGTGGACCTCGCGCGCGTCGCGGCGTACGGATGGATGCCCGTGGTCGCCGCCCTCGTGGCGCTGGCGGCGTCGGTGCGGCTCGGTCAGGTTCGGCAGGTGATGTTCCCGAGCGACTTTCCTGTGCTGCGCACTCTGCCGGTGAGCGCCGGGCAACTGCTCTTCGTACGGCTCGTCGCACCCGCTCTGCTGTCACTGGCCGGTGTGGGCGTGGCCGGGACCGTGTTCCTGACGGTCTGGCTGGAAGGGCCGCCCGCGGAACTCGCGGTCGCCCTGGTGTGGGGCACGGTCGCCCTGGGCGGTGCGGCGCAGTTGGCCGTCGCGGCCGGGTATCTGCTGATCCCGGTGCGGGCGGCGCAGCTCCGTACGCTGGTACTCGTCGCGGTCGCGGGGGTCGTGCTCGGGACAGCCACCGTTCCGCTCGCCCGAGTGCTCCTGCCGGTGGGCGGCAAGGAGGACACGGCGACCGTACTCTCCCGACTCGGCGTGGACACGCTCACGGGGCTGCGCCCCGCCTGGTGGAACGCCCTGCTCGAGGGCGGCGCCGTCCCGGTCCTCGCGGCGATGTGGCTGCCCGCCGCCGGCCTCGGCGTCTTCGCCTCCCTCGGGTTCGTACGGGCGGGGCGCGGGCGGATTCTGCGCGAGGCGGACCCGCATGGGACGCGGGTGCGTGGGCGCCCCGAGAGCTTCCGCGCGGGCCGCTCGCCCGCCGCACTGATCGCTGTCAAGGAGCTCCGGAGCATCCTGCGGGGCGCGCACACACTCACCGGCGGGCTGCGCCGGATCGCGTTCGGCGCGGTCCTGCTGCTGGGCGTCGGGGTGGGGCATCTTCTGCTGGGCGGGAACGGCTTGCCAGGGCTACCCCTCACCGGAGCGGTGGGCGCGGTGGTCGGCATGGCGGCGCTGGCCTCGGACGAGGCTGTCCAGACATCGGGCCTGGAGGCCGAGCGGGGCTGCGCCGATCTGCTACGGCAGTCCCCGCTGCCCTACGGGGCGCTGCTCGCAGGGAAGATCGTCGCGTTCGCCGGGGTGGTCGCCGTACTGACAGCCCCGGCCGTTGCCGGATGGCTGCTGCTGTTCCGGGACCCCGTGCTGCCGCTGGCCGCCGGATGGCTCGCCGCGTGCGTCGCGAGCGGCGCTGCCGCGGTGGCGACAGCACTTGCCGTACCGGCCGCCGAGAGCGCCGCGCAGACCCGGATCAACAGGTCCGGGACGGCGGATCTGCTCCAACCGCTGTTGACCGCGGCGCTGATGGCACCCGCGCTGGTGACCACATCCCTGCTCGCGAAGTCCCCGCTCGCCGCTGCTGTCCCGCTTGCCGTCACCTTCGTTGTCCTCGTCGCCGCCGTGCGGTGGCTGGCAGCTCAGGACCGGCTGCCGCGGAAGTCATGGAGGATGCACGCGTGATACGTACGAAAGACCTGACCGTACGGTTCCGGGAGAAGGTCGCCGTCGACCGGGTCGACCTGCACGTCGGCGAGGGTGAGGTCGTCTTGCTGTCCGGGGCCAACGGCTGCGGCAAGTCCACACTGCTGCGGGTTCTGGCCGGGCTCCTGGAACCGTCCTCAGGGAGCGCGGAGATCGCCGGACAGGCGCCGGACACCGCCGCCGTGCGGGCGCTGCGGGGTTTCGTCCAGGACGATCCGCCGCTGTACGAGTACCTGACGTCCCATGAACACCTGGCATTCGCTGCACGGCTGTGGGGCGTACCAGTCGAGGACAGCCTCGAGCTGCTGGCACGCTTCGGTGCCGAGGACTGGGCGGGCACACTTATCCGGGATCTGTCCCTGGGCACCCGCAAGAAGGTCGGGCTGGCGGCGGCGCTCACTCACCGTCCCCGACTGCTGCTTTTGGACGAGCCGTTCAACGGCCTGGACGCCGGCTCCTGCGACGAGCTCGCGCTCTTGCTGAAGGAAGCCCGTGACGAGGGGTGCACGGTCCTCCTGACCGCCCATGAGCCGCAGCATGTCGAGCAGCTGCTGGACCGCCGTATCTTTCTCGACCGCCGGGGGCACGCATGATCGAGGTCGCAAGCCTCACCAAGCACTACGGAAGCCGCACCGCGGTGTCCGATCTCACCTTCACGGTGCGACCGGGCCGCGTGACCGGCTTCCTGGGACCCAACGGCGCGGGCAAGTCCACCACCATGCGCATGATCCTGGGCCTGGACCGACCGACCCGCGGCACCGCCACTGTGACGGGCCGGCGCTGCGCCGACTTCGCCGACCCGCTGCGCGAGGTGGGCGCGCTCCTCGACGCCGGCGCGATCCACGGCGGCCGTACCGCCCGCAATCACCTGCTCCAGCTCGCGCAGAGCAACCGCCTCACCGCCGCCCGGGTCGACGAGGTGCTTGGTCTCGTCGGCCTCGCCGCCGCCGCGAACCACCGCGTCAAGGGCTTCTCGCTGGGGATGCGGCAGCGCCTGGGTATCGCTGCCGCGCTGCTGGGCGACCCGCCGGTGTTGATCCTCGACGAACCGGTCAACGGGCTCGACCCAGAGGGCATCCACTGGATCCGGCATCTGTTGCGGGACTTGGCGGAAGAGGGGCGTACGGTGCTGGTCTCCAGCCATCTGATGAGCGAAATGGCCCTGTCCGCCGATCACCTGATCGTCATAGGCAAAGGGCGGCTGCTCGCCGACATGCCGATGGCCGCGTTCGTGGATCGGTACTCGCGGCAGGCGGTGCGCGTCGCTACGCCGCACCCGGCGGACCTGGAGCCGTTGCTGAAGGGCGCGGACCTGGAGTACGAGGCGGTGGAGTCCGCCCCGGACCGCGGCGTGTTCGAGGTACGCGATGCCCGGGCGGCAACGATCGGCGACCTGGCGGCGGGAGCTGGGGTACCGCTGCACGAGCTGTTCACCCAGCGGGCGTCGTTGGAGGACGCCTACCTGACACTGACCGCGGACTCCACCGAGTACCGCACCGGTGCCGACGCCCAACGCCCCCGGGACGGAGCCTGACCATGACAACGACAATGATGACCGGTCGGGGAAAGGTCACGGCGGTGCTGCTCTCCGAGCTCACCAAGCTCCGTACCGTCCGCTCGACCGCATGGACTCTGTTCTCCGCGTTTGCAGTCACCGTCCTGCTCGCCCTCTGCTTCTCGCTGCTGTCCCGGTACGCCTCCGGGCAAATTTCCTCGGGGGAGGGCGCGAGCCCCGCCGGGGACCCGGTGTTCACCAGCTTCGCGGGGATGGTGCTGGGGCAGCTCGCAATGGTCGTGTTCGGCGTGCTGGCGGTGTCCGGCGAGTACAGCAGTGGCTTGATCAGCACGTCGCTGCACGCCGTGCCGCGACGACGGCTGCTGCTCGGCTGCAAGGCCGCCGTCGTGGGCGGGGCCGCGCTGCTCACCGGGCAGGCGACGTCGTTCACCTCGTACGCGGTGGGGCAGGCGGCCCTCGGCCCGTACAGCACCTCGCTCGGGGAGCCGGGCGTGCTGCGTGCCGTGTTCGGGGCAGGGCTGTACATGGCGCTGCTAGCGGTGTTCGCGATGGGCGCGGCGACCGTGCTGCGCAGCCCTCTGCTCGCGCTGGGACTCCTGATGCCGTTCTTCTTCCTGGTCTCGCCGATCCTGGGGTCGCTGCCGAAAACGCGGACGGTCGCGCAGTACTTCCCGGACTCGGCGGGCATTCGGATCGCGCAGGTCGAGAAGCTGCCGGGCGCTCTTGGGCCGTGGTCCGGTCTTGGCATCCTGGTGCTGTGGACCGCGGTCTCGGTGGTGCTCGGGGTCGTAGCGCTGCGGAGCCGGGACGCCCGCTGATCGCGTGAGCTCCGGCTGAGCGTATGAGCTGAGGCACGTTCTCGCGTACGGATCACGCTGCGGGGCAGGTACCAGCGCGAGCGGCTTTGGAGTTCCCTGCATGGGGCGTCACCGGTGGGACCACGATATGCACTCTGATCTGGGGAGACGGGATCTGATGCGAACGGGCGGCATGGCTTGGCATGGCCGTCCTCGGAGCGCAGAGGTACCACGTGCCGGGTCCAGGGGCCGCCGTCCTGCGGCGGAATAGGCTGCCATCACGCGTGAGCGATGCGTGAGCGGACGATACGACGCAGGATGGACCAGACGGCATACAGGACCTGGCCTCTTAACCGCTGACCAGGGACAACAGGACCCCGCGAGACCAGGAAGCAGAACCCGTCACGATCTTGCAGGCCCTCGTAATGCGTAGGTCTCGGGTTCGAATCTCGAAGGCGGCTCCGGCAAAGGCCAGGTCACATAACCCGTGACCTGGCCTTTCGTGTTGCCAGGGGCATGAGGCGTCGCACGGTCGGGGTGCCGCGAGATGGCTTGCGTGAGCGATGCTGAGCGATGCGTGAGCGGAGCGGCTCGGAGCCCTACTTCTTGGGCTTCTTCGGCTTGCCGTTCTTCTTGGCCCTGGCCTCGGCTCTTGCCTTGGCCGCCGCCTTCTTGGTGGCCTCGCGGGCCTCCTCCGCCTCGGTCTTCCGCTGAAGCGGGACCAGCCTGGCGGTGGCCTCGGCGGCGTTCTTGCCGACCTGCGGCAGGAGGCTCTGGTAAATGTCCCG
>NZ_JBEXSH010000447.1:0-7347 GCF_040613555.1 Streptomyces sp. NPDC006265 | reverse complement strand
ACTGGACGTACTTGGGGTTTCGGCCGGTGCGGCGAGTGGGGGTACCCCCTGCTCGAGCGGAGTCGAGAGCGTGGGGGAGCGTGCCGGGCGTCGTGGCGGGGCGAACGTTGCCTGCCGCGGCACTGCGGACGACTTCGAGGTTCGTGAGGACGAGCAGGGCGCGCAGGAGTCCGGTGGCGCGGGTGGGGCCGGTACGGAGTTTGGTCAGGATCCGCCAGCCCCTGCCGGGCATCCACGCGTGGCTGCCGAGGAAGCCCTGCGCCGCTTGGACACGGGGACCGAGGCCTCGCCGAGCACCCCGAACCTGCCGCGGCAGTAGAAGCCACGTCCCGGGCCGTCCCTCGGACGGCCGTCGACCCGGCCGCACCCGGAATCAGCACGGCGTCCATCGCGGATCACCCGATCCTGCGCCTGCTGTTCGCCGCGACGCGTCACACCGAGACCGCGAGCCCGACGACCGCGGCCGTCGTCGCAGCACTGCGCACCGCCGGACAACCGCCCCCCGCGCCTTCCGCCGGCCTAGGACACGCCGTCGAGCGGCCGGAGGAAGCGGCGCTCGTAGCGCTTGATGCAGTGGGTGTCACGGGCCAGTTCGAACGCTTCCCGACACTCCGGGTCGGACATGCTGTCCGTTCGGTACTGCTCGTACGCGGCCAGGCTGGGAAACGAGAAGAGGGCGTAGGCGATGTCGCTGTCGCCCTCGCTCGGCAGGAAGTAGCCGTGGTGCGTCCCGCCGAAACGGTTGACGAGCCGGATCCAGCGGCGGCCGTATTCCTCGAAGTCCGCAAGCTTGTCGGCGTCGATCTCGTACTTCAGATGAATGGTGATCACGCCTGCATGATGCCGTGTGACGGTCCGGGCCCGATGACAGCCTCCGGGATCGCGCAACTCGGCCCGGAGGGCGAGACCCGCAGGGGCTGACCACGCAGTCATATCCCGGTCGAGGCAGTGTGCGGGTTCATCTTCGTGACCGTCAATCACCGTCGTCATCCCCCTTGACTGGCGTGACATGAGTCTTGACTTCGGCATGGCGGGCGCCACAGACTCCGCCTGACCGCGCGGTTATACGGCTTCGTGTGACTGCGCTGCCATACGACGCCGTACGACCGCGCGTAAACGGCCCTGCGCCGTACCCGCCGCCGCGCGGTCCAAGCGTCTGATCGCGGGCGCCGGGAAGAAGGCCACGGTGCCGCTGAACGCCGCCGCGTCGGATCCCGTCGGCACGGCCCTGCACGCGAACAAGACGGGCCATGCCTACGTGTTCGCGGCCGACGGGAAGGTCACGGACCTCGGTCCGGTGCCCTTCGGCGAGGACCAGAAGGGCAGCGTGACCCTTCCCAAGACCCTCGCGGCCGGGCAGGTGAAGATCGCCGTGGTGTTCGACGACACGCCGCTGACGTGGGACACGGCCAAGACCCCGGCCGGACGTTGATCCCAGGTCTGACGGGGCAGGGCTGAGGCGCCGGCTGGTCGGACCTCAG
Source organism: Streptomyces sp. NPDC006265 (assembly GCF_040613555.1). Lineage (NCBI taxonomy): Bacteria > Bacillati > Actinomycetota > Actinomycetes > Kitasatosporales > Streptomycetaceae > Streptomyces > Streptomyces sp. NPDC006265. The sequence continues at coordinate 5,866 of NZ_JBEXSH010000447.1, read as the reverse complement.
CCCTGGGCCCGGTCCGGATCACTCGGCGGACCATGGCTTCGCCGAGATCACCGTCTCCGGGAGAGAGCCGTCGGCGCTGCCACGCTCTCCGCGGTACAGGAAGCCGCGGCCGTGTCAGAACCGCGGACAGCCGACCCCGGCGATCAGCGTTCCGGCACGAATCCGGCACACGGCGAGTCATCACGGCGACAACGGAAGGTGTCGTTGTCCGGACCCGACATCGCCGCTGTCGACCGTGGTTGTCCGCTGGCACGGGCAGGCATGGGGCACACACCGCCGAGCTCCGCGGGCCGCTCCCGTACGCGGTGTGTCACACCGCGGCGATGCCTTCCATGCCCGACTCGTCGAAGGCAGGCAGCCCCTCGGCCGTGGTGACCTTCGTGAGAGCGCCGTCGGACTCGACGCGGAAGCCGTCCACGGTGCCCGAGACGGCGTTCTGGACGTAGACGAACTTCTCGTCCTCCGTCACCGCGAGGTCGATCACGCCCTGCGAGTTCGCGGAGGGGGGCGTGGCCAAGCCGACGTCGTTGGTCAGGGAGAGCTCGCCCTGCTCGTCCATGCGGTAGCCGCTGACGGTGGAGTTGCCGGTGTTGCCGCCGTAGAAGTAGTTGCCCGCGCGCTCCAGCCAGCACAGGACCTCCTGCCCGTTGGCGAGGGGCTCCTGAAGGACCTCCAGCGTGCCGTCGTGCTTCACCTTGTAGGTGGTGACCGTGGACTTCTCGGCCTCGGCGACCAGCATCCGCTTCCCGGTCCCGTCGAAGCTGATCGCGAACGGGACACCGCCCGCGGACTCGTTGACGACCGGTTCGGCGACGGACGGCAGGCCGTTCTTCCTCAGCGGGAAGACCTCGACCGTGTTGGCCGCCTTGGTGGTGACCACCAGGTTGCGGCCGTCCGGGGTGATCTCGACCTCGCCGGGCGAGGTGTCGAAGCGCGGGACGTCCTCGTTGTCCAGGCCCAGCGAGCGGTGGGAGCCGTGCAGCGGCTCGAGCCCCCTGCCGGTGATCGCGAAGCCTTGGACGGAGCCCTCACCGCCCGCGTTCATGACGTACGCGATCTTGCCGTGCACCGCGATACTGGCCGGGAACTCCCCTCCGGAGTCGACGACGTGGCGATCCTTCAGTTCCTGTCCTTCGACACGGAACGACGTCACCGTGCCGCTGCCCGCGTTGACCGCCAGCAGCATCCCCGAGGCGTCGTCGTAGACTAGCGAACCCTGGGAGGCGAGCGAGTCGGTGGGGGCGTCGACCTGGTCACCGCCCTTGCCGCCGGTCTCGTGGGTCCCCGCGGGTTCGAGCTTGCCGTCGTCGTCCCGCGCGAACACATGGATGGTGTTGCCGTCCAGCTCGTTGCCCTGGACGAAGACGGCGTGGTCGGCACCGGTGCTCCCGGAGTACTGACTGGCCGAGGCCAGGGACACGGCGACCGTGGCCGCCCCGGCGACGGCGAGGGCTCCGCCGCCGATCGCGATGCGCCGCGTCCTGGACTTTCGCCGGTGACCGCGGCCCGCTCCGCCCTGGCGGCTCTGTCGAGACTGATCATCGTGACCGCTCTGCACGCTCATGTTCCGTCTCCTTCAACGTCGTTGCCCATGGCACCCGTATCCGTCATCCGCGTCTGCCGGTGGGACAAGAGTGACCAGTGGGTGGGGTGGGAGGGGAGGGAATGAACTTCGCGTCAGACTCTCGTAAGCAGTGGTTCTGAGCGGGTGACGAGAATCGAACTCGCGCTCTCAGCTTGGGAAGCGACGGCGCTTGTATGTGCCTTACGGCTCTGACCTGTGCAGATGGCTGCCCGCCGAGGTGGTTGTGTCGGTCGTATTGCACCGCTGTTGACCGCTGTTGTCCGTTCTGACGGGCACGCTGTGGGCGCGGCTTCAAGGAACGGTCAGCAGTGCCCTTGCACGACCGGGAACTGCCATGCACGGTCGTCCAGGGGGCCGGAGCGCCAAGTACCGGCCTCCGTGCCCGCCCGCATGCTCAGGGTCCGTCAGCTGCTGCCACCTGTGGGCCGATGGTGCTGAACACTTTCCGGGGACAGGCCAACGTTTGGCCATGACGAGAACTCGCGCTCAGCTTGGCAAGCGATGGCGCTTTGCCGGGTGCCGGGCAGCCGGCGTTCGGGGGTCCCGTCCCGTGGGCAACAGCGGGGGAGGGACGGGGCCGCGCGGACCGCGGCGCTGCCGGACCTGTTGCCGTCATGGCGGTGCTCCCATTTAGCGGCTCCGGACCCGCTCCAGCGGGCGAGGGCGGACCGTTACCGAGTCGTTCGTCCGAAATGTCGAACAGAGTTCGATCCTTCGTGCAGATGACCGAAAATATGGCCAGGTCCGCCGAGCGTCAATATCTCCGCCCAAAAACGCGCCGCCGCGCCGGGCGACCGGCGGGCCGTCCACCTCGCCCGCTGCCCCGCGTTACCCAAACGTGATGGCCCGCTTCTCGCTCAAACTCTTGACCAGGGGGAACGAAGAGCGCTCCTATGACCTCCGCATCACTGACCACTTCAGGGGGTACGGCCGTGACACACCCGGCGCACAGCAGCACCTCCCTGGCAGGTTGCCCGGAACACGGCCGGGCGCGTGGGCCGCACTGTGGCGGGGGTCGAACCGACCTGGACGCGGTCTTGAGCCGACGACGATTATCAAAGGTTCTTGGTGCGGACGCCGGGCACAGATGGGCGCCCGTACTCCCGGCGACGCCGCAGGTCCGGGTTCTCCCGCGTTCCGTAGCCGGTGTTCTCGGCGCCTCAGCGTGGACGGGGCGCGGTCGCGCCTCGCCTGCCCGAACCAATCGACCGTGCCCGCCGGCGCCACCAGCACCACGACCACTTCGCCTGCCCTCACTGATCCCGCCCCGCTCGCCGATCCGGTCCTCGGGCGCCGCGCACACCACCGGCTCCCCGTCGCCGCATCCAGCCGCTACCAGCCTCACCCCGCCCTGGCCATCCTCTGACGACGCCGACTCGTATGTTCAATATTTCGAACGTTGGCCGGTCCTCAGAACGACGTCATCACCCCCACGGTTTCCGACGCAGCGTCAGGAGCCGTGTGCCACCGAGTCCAACCCCCGGGCCGGCTCAACGAAGGAGATCAAGAATGCTCAACAGAAGAAACTTCCTCACCGCGGCGACCGGCGTGGCGGCGGCGGCCGGACTCGCTGCCTGCGCCAAGGAGGACGGCAGCACAACGGCCTCCTCCTCGGGCGGCGGCAGCAAGGCGATCACCCTCGGCTTCTCCCAGGTCGGCTCGGAGAGCGGCTGGCGCACCGCCAACAGCGACTCTGTGAAGTCGGCCGCGAAGGAAGCGGGTTACACCCTCAAGTTCTCCGACGCCCAGCAGAAGCAGGAGAACCAGATCTCCGCGATCCGCAACTACATCGCGCAGAAGGTCGACGTCATCGCCTTCTCGCCGGTGGTCGTCACCGGCTGGGACGCGGTGCTCAAGGAGGCCAAGGCCGCGAAGATCCCGGTTGTGCTCACCGACCGCTCCGTCGAGACCTCCGACGACTCCCTGTTCGTGACCCTGGTCGGCTCCGACTTCACGGACGAGGGCCGGCGTGCGGCGAAAATCCTGGAGAAGGTCCTCGAAAAGGCCGGCCACAAGGGCCCCGTGAAGATCGCACAACTGGAGGGCACCACCGGTGCCGCCCCGGCGATCGAGCGGGCCAAGGGCTTCAAGGAGGTCATGGACGCGGACCACGCGGACGACTGGAAGATCGTCGTCAGCCAGACCGGTGACTTCACCCGCGCCGGCGGCAAGCAGGTCATGGCGGCCTTCCTGCAGTCCAACCCGGACATCGACGTGCTCTTCGCGCACAACGACGACATGGGCATCGGCGCCATCCAGGCCATCGAGGCGGCCGGCAAGAAGCCCGGCAAGGACATCCTGATCGTCACGGTCGACGGCGTGAAGGACGGCTTCGTCGCCATGTCCGAGGGCAAGATCAACGCCATCGTCGAGTGCAACCCGCTGCTCGGCCCCCAGCTGATGGAGGTCGTGAAGAAGGTCCACAACGGCACCGTGAACACCGCCGCCCGCGTCGCCCTGCGCGCGGGCCTGCCCCTGGCGGTGCTGCCGGGCGGCACCCTCAACCACTTCGCCTACGACCTGGGCGTGGAGGACGTGCGCGACCTGGCCCGTGCGCTGCGCCAGGGCGACGCCGTGCGCGTGGACGTGGGCCGGTACTCCTGCGGCGGACAGCAGGGCATCTTCCTCAACACCTGCAGTGTCGGCGTCTATCCGGAGCTGGTGCGAGAGCGGGAGCGGTGGGCGCACCGGGTCGGCGGCTGGCCGGCGGGCGTACTCGCGGCGCTGCGGGTGCTGCGGACCGGCCGGCACCCTCTGGAAGCCGAGTTTCAGGGCCGTACGCGCCCGCTGTGGCTGCTGTTCGCGGGCAACGGCACCTACCACCGCATGGGAGTCGCGTCCGGGCGGCGGCGGGACCTCGCGGACGGCCAGCTCGACGTGCGGGTCGTGCACGGCGGTCGCCGGCCCGCCGCGCGACTGCTCGCCGCCGCCCTCGCGGGCCCCCTGACCCGCTCCCCCGCCCACGCGGCCGTCCAGGTGGGACGGCTGCGCCTGGACCAGGTGGCGCCCGGCACGCTCCTCGCCTACGACGGCGAGGTGATCGAGGTGGAAGGCCGGGTGACGCTGGAGAAGCTCCCCGAGGCGCTCACCGTGTACCGGCCGATCGCCGGGTACTGACATACCGTCAGTCCACATGGCAGGATTCGGGTCTCACTATGCGGCAGTCCTGCGTACGGTGATCCCATGCCGACCCGACCGGAAGGGGTGGGATCCGCCATGCCGGAACCCCGGGAGACCGCCGTCTACACCCACGGGCACCACGAGTCCGTGCTGCGCTCGCACACCTGGCGCACCGCCGCCAACTCCGCCGCCTACCTGCTGCCTTCACTCAAGCCCCACATGAAGATCCTGGACATCGGCTGCGGGCCCGGCACGATCACCGCCGACCTGGCCGCACTCGTGCCCGACGGGCAGGTCACCGGCGTCGACCGGGTGCCGGGGATCCTGGAGCAGGCGCGTGCGACCGCAGCCGGACGGGGCCTGGCCAACGTCGACTTCGCGGTCGGCGACGTGCACGCGCTGGATCACCCGGACGACACGTTCTGCGTGGTCCACGCCCACCAGGTGCTCCAGCACGTGGGCGATCCGGTGCGGGCGCTGCGCGAGATGAGGCGGGTCGTGAAACCCGGCGGTCTCATCGCCGTGCGGGACGCGGACTACGAGGCCATGACCTGGTACCCGGCGTCGGAAGCACTCGACGCCTGGCTGGACCTCTACCGCCGGGTGGCCCGGGCCAACGGCGGTGAGCCGGACGCCGGGCGACGGCTGAAGGCCTGGGCGCTGCGGGCCGGCTTCACGGACATCACGGCGACCTCCGGCACCTGGACCTTCGCCACGCCGCAGGAGCGGGACTGGTGGAGCGGGCTGTGGGCCGACCGCACCCTGGCGTCGGCCTACGCGGACCGGGCCGTCGAGGGCGGGCACGCCGACGGGGCGCTGCTGCGGAGCGCGGCCGGGGCCTGGCGGGAGTGGGGCGCACGGGAGGACGGGTGGTTCAGCGTGCTGCACGGAGAAATTCTCTGCCGCAAGGAAGCCTGAATCGCGTTTTCCGGGACACTCTGAAAGCAGGAGGTTCGAATTATGGTTCCCATCCTGCTGGTGCTGCTTCTGGCCTTGGTTCTGTTCGGCGCCGGATTCGCAGTAAAGATTCTCTGGTGGATCGCACTCGCGGTTCTCGTCCTGTGGCTGGTGGGCTTCTTCGCCCGCGGTACGTCGGCAACCGGCTCATTCCGGCCGTCATTCCGGCCTGAATTCCTTCGAATGCCCTCTCTTCGTCCGGTG
>NZ_JBEXSH010000446.1:0-7356 GCF_040613555.1 Streptomyces sp. NPDC006265 | reverse complement strand
GCCGAGCACTTGGCCCGGCTCCTCGAACTGGAACGCACGCGCACGTCCATGGCCACGATGTCCGACGAGCTGCTGCCCGCGCGGCTGCCCCGGGTCGCCGGCGTCCAGCTCGCCGCCCGGCACCGCACCGGCCCGCGCGGCGGCGGGGACTGGTACGACGCATTGCCGCTGCCCGACGCCGCCCTCGGCCTCGCCGTGGGATCCGTCACCGGCTCGGGTCCCAGCGCCGTCGCCGCGATGGGACGGCTGCGGGCGTCGCTGCGCGCGTACGCAGTGATGGAGGGGGAGGACCCGGTCGCCGTCCTGTCCGACCTGGAGCTGCTGCTGCGGCTGACCGAGCCGGCCCGCTCGGCCACCGCCCTGTTCGGCTACTGCGAACCGGCCGCACGCAAGATCACGCTGGCCGGTGCCGGGCACAGCCCGCCGCTGCTGATCGGACAGCGCCGCACGGAGTTCGTCGAGACGTCCGTCTCGGCCCCGCTGGGCATGCTCGCCTGCTGGGAGGCGCCGAGCGTGGAGATCCTTGCCGAGCCCGGAGAGACGATTCTGCTCTACACCGACGGGCTGCTGCACCGCACCGGCGAGGCCACCGACCGCGCCTTCGCCCGGCTGCACGCGGCGGCGGCCGGAGTGCCCCGGGCCCTGCGCGGCGACCCCGGCGCGATCGCCGACCACGTCCTGCGGAGCGTGCTGCCGGACGGGCTGGACACGGCGGAGGGTGCGGAGGACGTGGTCCTGCTGGCGGTGCGGTTCGAGTAACGCTCCTCGTCATCGCCCTGAGGCCGCTTCCGCGCCGCCGTACAGTGGAGGACGGTCCAGTGCCGTATCGAGGAGGATGACCGTGGCCGAGGAGCTCATCCCGGAGACCCCGGACGAGAGCGAAGAGCCGATCAAGCAGCGGAAGAACGGACTGTACCCGGGCGTGTCCGACGAGCTTGCCGAGAACATGAAGAGCGGCTGGGCCGACACCGAGCTGCGCGACCTCGAGCCCATCCCCCAGGCCGCCGAGACCGCCGCCCGCCGGGCCGCGCTCTCCGCGCGTTTCCCGGGTGAGCGTCTGGTGATCCCCGCGGGCAACCTGAAGACCCGCTCGAACGACACCGAGTACGCCTTCCGCGCCTCCGTCGAGTACGCCTATCTCACCGGCAACCAGACGGAGGACGGCGTCCTGGTCCTGGAGCCCAAGGACGAGGGCCACGAGGCGACGATCTACCTCCTGCCGCGCTCCGACCGGGAGAACGGCGAGTTCTGGCTGGACGGCCAGGGCGAGCTGTGGGTCGGCCGCCGGCACTCCCTCACCGAGGCCGGAACGCTGTACGGCATCCCCGCCTCCGACGTGCGCGAGCTGGCCGGTGCGCTGCGCGAGGCCACCGGGCCGGTGCGGGTCATGCGCGGCTACGACGCCGGCATCGAGGCGGCCCTGACCGACAAGGTCACCGCCGAGCGCGACGAGGAGCTGCGGGTCTTCCTCTCCGAGGCGCGCCTGGTCAAGGACGACTTCGAGATCGGCGAGCTGCAGAAGGCGGTCGACTCGACCGTGCGCGGCTTCGAGGACGTGGTGAAGGTCCTCGACAAGGCCGAGGCGACCTCCGAGCGGTACATCGAGGGCACGTTCTTCCTCCGCGCGCGCGTGGAGGGCAACGACGTCGGCTACGGCACGATCGCCGCGGCCGGGCCGCACGCCTGCACACTGCACTGGGTGCGCAACGACGGGGCGGTCCGTTCGGGCGAGCTGCTGCTGCTCGACGCGGGTGTGGAGACGCACACGTACTACACGGCCGACGTGACGCGCACGCTGCCGATCAACGGACGGTTCAGCGATCTTCAGCGCAAGATCTACGACGCCGTGTACGAGGCCCAGGAGGCCGGGATCGCAGCGGTGAAGCCCGGCGCGAAGTACCGCGACTTCCACGATGCCGCGCAGCGGGTGCTGGCCGAGAGGCTCGTGGAGTGGGGCCTGGTCGAGGGGCCAGTGGAGCGGGTGCTGGAGCTCGGGCTGCAGCGGCGCTGGACGCTGCACGGGACCGGGCACATGCTCGGCATGGACGTGCACGACTGCGCTGCCGCGCGGGTCGAGGCGTACGTGGACGGTGTCCTCGAGCCGGGGATGTGCCTGACCGTGGAGCCCGGGTTGTACTTCCAGGCCGATGACCTGACGGTGCCGGAGGAGTACCGGGGTATCGGGGTGCGGATCGAGGACGACATCCTCGTCACCGAGGACGGCAACCGGAACCTCAGTGCAGCACTGCCTCGGCGGTCCGACGAGGTCGAGGTGTGGATGGCGTCCGTCAAGGGCTGAGTGTCGTCTGCGGGTGCGTGGGGGCGGTTCGCGCCCCGCGGCGGAGCCGCACAGTGACTCAGCCCCGCGCCCCTGCAAGCTTGAGGGCGTCCAGGAACAGGGCGCCTGTGAGCAGGGGCGCGCTCCCCCTCGGGACCCAGGTGTGTTCCGTGAGGTTGGCGTCCAGGGCTCTCAGCGCCGCCGCGCCGGGCTTCGTCGCCGTACCGCCCGCGTCCAGAACACCGCGCGCGCCTGCCTGGACGCGGCGTAGCCCCAGGGGCCCGGCTGAGTACAGCAGCTCGGTGTCCTGGAGGGTGGACATCACGGTGAGCAGGGCGTCCAGCCGGGCCTGGGTCACCGTGGCGCCCCGGGCCCGTGAGGCCGTGAGTGCGGTCAGGGCGCGGCGGACGTGGGGGAAGCCGGCCCTGGCCTCTCCCCTCGCGCCTGCCGCGCCGTAGCGGGCCGACATCGTGGAGCCGCGCGAGGGGCGGCGCGGGGCGCGGCGGTCCGGGTGGGCGGCCAGCTGTCCGGCCAGGGCCGTGGTGCCGGCCGGCCCGGCTCCCGGCCGCAGCGCCGTCGCCGCCACCAGCAGGCCGAGTGTCCACAGGGTTCCTCTGTGGCCGCCGCCCGCCAGCGCCAGGGTGTGCTCCGTGGAGCGGCCGATCGCGCCCAGGTCCGCGCGCAGGCGGGAACCGGGCTCGCCCGTGCGGCGGGCCGTGGCGGCCATCGCGATGAGGCCGGGGAGCAGCGCATGAGCCGACCACCGCAGGTCGCTGTGGTCCCGGGCTGTGCGCTCCCGCGGATCGGGAAGACCCGGCTTGGGCGCCAGGGCCAGCTGCCCGACCAGAGCGTCGACGGCGGTCCGCGCGAGTGCCTCGTCCTCGCGGCCGTTCCCGTACTGAGTTCCCGTCATGGGACCGGGACTGTAGGGATGGCACCCGTCAGACGGATGGGCCCCGGCTGTGGGCCGACTGTGCATCGCTTCCTGGTGGACCGCGCCCCAAAGGGGCGCGGGGAACCGCGCTGCCAGCCACATAGGACCCGCGCCCGCCCACGGCGATCCCGTGGCACCCACCCCCGGGGCCCCTCCCAGTACACGTCCGACCGGTCGGTCAAGAAACAGCAGGTCAGCGGTAGTTGACGTGTGAGATCATGGCCGACCTTGCCGGTCCGACTCGGGGAACAGGCGCGATCATCATGAAGAACGTATCGACGGCGCTGACGATGCAGGACGCCATCCTCACCCTGCAGAAGTACTGGAGCGACAACGGCTGCATGATCACGCAGCCGCTGAACACCGAGGTCGGAGCCGGTACGGCCAACCCGGCCACAGCGCTGCGGGTGCTCGGTCCCGAGCCGTGGAGCGTCGCCTACGTGGAGCCGAGCGTACGGCCCGACGACTCACGCTACGGCGAGAACCCCAACCGGCTCCAGACCCACACCCAGTTCCAGGTGATCCTCAAGCCCGACCCGGGCAACCCGCAGGAGCTCTACCTGGGCAGCCTCCGCGCCCTGGGCGTCGACCTGAACGCGCACGACGTGCGGTTCGTCGAGGACAACTGGGCCTCGCCCGCCCTCGGCGCCTGGGGGCTGGGCTGGGAGGTCTGGCTGGACGGCATGGAAATCACCCAGTTCACCTACTTCCAGCAGGTCGGCGGCGTCGCCCTGGACCCGGTGTCGGTGGAGATCACGTACGGCCTCGAACGCATCCTGATGAACCTTCAGGGCGTGTCCCACTTCAAGGACATCGCCTACGCGCCGGGCATCACCTACGGCGAGGTGTTCGGGCAGAACGAGTACGAGATGAGCCGCTACTACCTCGACGACGCCGACATCGACACCAACCACCGGCTGTTCGAGTCGTACGCGGCCGAGGCCCGGCGCCTGCTGGACCTGGAGCTGCCGGTCCCGGCGTACACCTACGTGCTCAAGTGCAGCCACACCTTCAACGTGCTCGACGCGCGCGGTGCGATCAGTACCACCGAGCGGGCCAAGGCGTTCTCGCTGATGCGGGGCCTGACGCACGAGACGGCCAAGCTGTGGGAGCGGCGCCGGGCCGCGCTGGAGCATCCGCTCGGACGGGCGGCGGCGCCCGCTCCGGCCGAGCGGGCCATGTTGCCCAAGGTGCCCGGCGTCGAGACGCTGCTCTTCGAGATCGGCGTGGAGGAGCTGCCCTACGCCGACGTCCCCGCGACCACCGAAGCGGTGCGCGAGTCGGTCACCGCCAAGCTCGCCGCGACCCGGCTGGGGCACGGCGCGATCACCGTGCTGGCCACCCCGCGCCGGATCGTGATCACCGTCGACGGTGTGCAGCCGCGCGAGCGGGACACCATGCGGACCGTGCGCGGGCCCAAGGTCGCCGCCGCCTTCAAGGACGGCGCTCCCACCCCCGCGTTGCTGGGCTTCGCCCGCAGCCAGGGCGCCGAACCGACGGACGTGCGGATCGTCGAGGTCAACGGGGTCGAGTACGTGGCCCTGACCCGCCACGAGGAGGGCCGGCCGGCCGTCGAGGTGCTCAGCGATCTGCTGGCCGAGGTCGTCTCCGGGCTGCGGGCCGGGCGCAACATGCGGTGGAGCGATCCAGGGCTGTCGTTCTCGCGTCCCGTGCGCTGGCTGCTCGCGTTGCTGGGCCGCACTCCCCTGCCCGTGGTGGTCTCCTCGCTGTCGGCGGGCGACACGACGCGGGTGCAGCGGCAGGCCCCCTATCCGGAGGTGCGGGTGACCTCCGCCGAGGGCTACCCGCATTTCCTGCACATGCACGGCATCCTGCTCGACCGGGACGCCCGGCGCGGCGCGGTCGTGCGCGGGGCCCTGGAGGCCGCCGCCGAAGTGGGCGGGCGCATCGACGTGGAGGGCCAGGCCGGGCTGATCGACGAGATCACCGACATCCTGGAGTTCCCGTACGCCGTGCGGGGGTCGTTCGACGAGCGCTACCTCGAACTGCCCGCGAGCGTCCTGACCACCGTGATGCGCAAGCACCAGCGCTATCTGCCGGTGCTGGACGGCGAGCGGCTCATGCCGCACTTCGTGACCTTCGCCAACGCCCTGTGCGACGACGACGTGGTGCGGGCGGGCAACGAGGCGGTGCTGCGGGCCCGTTACGAGGATGCCGCGTTCTTCTGGCGGGCGGACCTGAAGGTGGCGCCGGAGGAGTTCCGGCGACGGCTGGACAAGCTGACCTTCGAGGACCGGCTGGGCACGGTCGCCGACCGTGCCGTCCGGCTCGCCTCCCTCGCGCAGGACCTGGCCGGGCGAGCCGGGCTGTCGGAGGAGGCGGCGGAGGTCGTGCGGCGGGCCGGTGCGCTGGCCAAGTTCGACCTGGCCTCGCAGATGGTGATCGAGTTCTCCGGTCTGGCCGGGGTCATGGCGGAGGAGTACGCCCGCCGGGCCGGCGAGTCACCGGAGGTCGCCCGTGCGCTGGCCGAGATGGAGCTGCCCCGGTCCGCCGGTGGCGCTCTGCCCGCCGGGGACGCGGGGGCCGTGCTGTCCCTCGCCGACCGGTTCGACCTGGTGACGGGCATGTTCCTGATCGGCGCCGCACCCACCGGGAGCTCCGACCCCTACGGGGTGCGCCGGGCCGCGATCGGGCTGCTCAACGTGCTGCGGAACCGGCCCGCCGTGGCCGGGGTGCGGGTGAGCGAAGGGCTGCGCGCGGCGGCCGTACGGTATGCCGCGCAGGGCGTCGAGGTGCCCGCCGAGCGGGTCGCCGAGGCCGCCGAGCTCATTACCCGGCGCTACGAGCAGCAGCTCACGGACGCCGGGCACGAGCACCGGCTCGTCCAGGCCGTCCTGGTCTGGGCCGACCGGCCCGCCCATGGCGATCGCACGCTGGCCACGCTGGAGCGGCATGTCGGAAACGAGGCGTTCGAGGCGCTCGCTGCCGCCTTCCAGCGGGTGGTGCGCATCCTGCCCGAGGACGGTGTCGAGGCGGCAGACCTGTCGCTGCTGACCGCCCCCGCCGAACTGCGTCTCGCCGAGAGCGCGCAGGCAGTGCGCCAGGCGCTGCAGGGCCGCGAGGACGATCTCGGCGCGCTGATCGAGGTCTCCGCCCCGCTGGTCGACGCGATCGGCGTGTTCTTCGACGAGGTACTGGTGATGGACCCCGACCCGGCGGTCCGGGCGGCGCGGCTGGCGCTGCTGACGGAGGTGGCGGGGCTGGCGGGTACGACGCTGGACTGGGGCGCGCTGTAAGGACGCCCGCCCGGTCAGGGGCGGTGATCCACACGGCCGGTCACCAGCGGTGCTTCACGCAGCCGGCCATGGGCGGTGTTTCACGTGAAACACCGCCCCGCGGGGGAGGTCAGACCGCCATCAGCGGTGCGCCGGAACGCCACTTCAGGACCTTGTCGAAGCTCACCACGGCTCCGCCCCGGCCCGGCTTGTTGCCGATGTGGACGTGATCGGCGAGCTCCTCGATGAGGCACAGCCCCCTGCCGTTCTCCGCGTCGGAGTGCGCGGGACGGATCTGCGGGCGGGACCGTCCGGCGGAGGCCGCGGGGAAGCCGGGGCCGGCGTCGGCGACCTCGATCCGGCACTTCTCGCCGTCGAGGTACGCCGTGACCCGGTACGCCTCCGAGCCGGGGCCGCGCTCCGTGTCCCCGCCGTGCTCCACGGCGTTCGCGCACGCCTCACTGAGGGCGACGGAGAGGTCGTAGGAGATGTCCGGGTCGACGCCCGCGGTCTCCATCGTGCCGATCAGCAGGCGGCGGGCGAGCGGCACGCTCGCAGCTTCGCGCCGCAGATGGAGTGACCACCAGATGCTCATGCTCCAGCCTCCTGGCTGCGGCTCGACATACCGTTACGTATTGCCCTGAGTGCCCGTGGGTAAGCGTGAAGTTGACGTGACGCCGCCCATACGGCGGATGCGCACTGGCCCTGATCGGTGTATGCGGGGGCAGACATCGGCACATCCAGGGGCGCGCGTGGCCAGAGCATGACGTTCCAGTCGTACGGCACCTTGTGGACCTGCCGCACGGGGCGTGCGGGGCCAGTGCGATGATGAGCCCGCCATGACTGCCCCCCACGCGCGCGCGACGCGCTCCGGACACACGCTCCGGATCCTGCGGGCCGCGGTGTTC
>NZ_JBEXSH010000445.1:0-7374 GCF_040613555.1 Streptomyces sp. NPDC006265 | reverse complement strand
GTGCGCAGCGCGATCTCCGCCTCGGACCGGCCCAGCCAGCCCAGCTACGTGATCGGCAGCGCGCCCAGCTTCACACAGCCCACTGCCTGCGCCCACGCCTCGCGCCCGCCGAGCGCGTCGACCAGATCGGCCGCGGCGACCTGCGTGCGCTTGTCGCCGCCGACCATCGCCGGCCGCACGGTGTTGCCCTGCGCGTCCAGCGGCACGACGGCGTTCTGCTGCGCCGAGACGCCGATCGCCTGCACGCCCTCCAGCAGCCCGCCGCCCGCGGCCTCGCCCAGGGAGAGCAGCCAGGCCTGCGGATCGACGTCCGACGGCCGGCCGCCGCCTTCGGGGCCTTCCACCGGATGCTGCGCATATCCCTGCCTGAGCACGGCTCCGGAGTCCGTGTCACAGACGACGATACGAGTGAAATCGGGTGAACTGTCCAACCCGGCGACTATCCCCATGGCCAAAATTCTGCCGTACCGCTGCGCCGGCTGGAGCCGTGGGCGCCGTCGGGGTTCTCGTCCAGGGCTCGCTGCGGGGCCGTCGTGGCTGGTCGCGCCCACGCGGCGGAGCCGCACATCGATACAGCCCCGCGCCCCTTTCGGGGCGCCGGCATGTTCGGCATCAAGGGGTCACGTATTGCTCGTGCCCCAGTCGTCCTCGCCGCCGTTGTGGGTGGCTCGGTCGCGGAGGTGGCGGACGCGTTCCGCCACCGATTCGGGGACACGGTCGCCGACCTTGTCGCTCACCACGTGGTACGCCTTGCCCGCGAACTCGCGGCCCTGGTGGGCCGCCGTCTCCGCGGTGTTGCGGACGGCGGGGTTCTGAGCGAACTGCCGGGCTGACTTCTTGAGCTGCTCGTAGCGCTCGCGTCCGGCCCTCGTGCCCAGCACGTAACCCAGGACGACTCCGGCGACGAACGTGAGCCGGTAACGCATGGCGGCCACCCTTTCCTTGCGTAGGTCTCCGGTGCGGCGTCGGTACCGGGGAGTGCCGATTGGCGGAGCACCCCCCTGCTTGCGCTAATGTATGTGTCGCAGCGAACGCGCGCCCCCTGGCGGATACCCAGGTAGGTGCGTTCGATGCAAAACGAGACCTTCCTCGGTAGCTCAATTGGCAGAGCAGCCGGCTGTTAACCGGCAGGTTACTGGTTCGAGTCCAGTCCGAGGAGCTCGGTCCTCCGTAGCTCAATTGGCAGAGCAGCCGGCTGTTAACCGGCAGGTTACTGGTTCGAGTCCAGTCGGGGGAGCAGGTTGAACGAGGACCCCTCTCAGGGGTCCTTTTTCATGTCCGTTCCGCTGTCCGGGAACCGCGCGGCACCCGGCGCAGTCCTCAAGGTCACGTAGGCCGTGCGAAGCCGCCCAGCCGAAGCAGGAGATCGTATGAGCGGCTATGCTGCGGCAGACGGCGCGCACACATGTACGCGACACGCCGCTATGGGGCGGTAGCTCAGCCGGTTAGAGCAGCGGACTCATAATCCGTCGGCCGTGGGTTCGAGTCCCACCCGCCCCACCTGTGCAGGCTTCTGACCTGCGGAAACGTTCCGCGTTGAGCGTCTGAACGTCAACTTGCTCTCAACGGACTGAATCCGCTGCTCGCGAGTTCGGATTCTTCTGAGTCTGGCGCCGTCCGCGAGTAGGGGCGCGGCTCTGACCTGGGGCGGAGCAGGTGGTCAGGGTGGTTGTCGGACCCGGGAACAGCTGCCCTGGGGCTCGGAGCCACGATCCAGGGACCAGACAGGGACCAAGACGGCGCCGATGCCTCGCGTGTGTAGGTTTTCCGGCTGGGTCCCTGCTCATTCGTCGGCTGTGAGCCTTCGTCCGCAGAGCGCCCGGTCGGATCACGCGTGCAGTGGGACAACGAGCCGGCCATCGGACGCCGCCGGGGGCATGAGTTCGCCGCCCTGGCCGGGCTGCTGGCCTGCAAGGTGATCCTTTGCCGGGCCCCGCGACCCGGACTGAAGGATCTGGTCGAGCGGACGAACGGCTACCTGGAGGCCAGCTGCGCGGCAGCCTGCTGTTGGCACCCGGTGAGCTGGAGCGGCTCGACTTCCTCCACCAGTTCGCCGACCGATTCGACATCCAGGACAGAGCCGCGAGCGTCAACCTGGGCCTTGCCCACTTCCTCGCCGATGTGGCGCAGGACCCGCGACGCTTCTCGCTGCTGCCCGCCGACGTGCCGCTGCCGGAGGTCCCGGGCTGCGTTCTATTCCCCTGGTCAACCCCGCACCGCTGTACGCTTGGTCGCTGCTGTGGCGCACAGGCAACGGACACCCTGGGCTGGACGGCCTCACCGCCGCCTGCGCCGCGCAAGCAGGGCAGAGCCGATGGCTGGAGTACGACCCGGCGCGCGACTGGCTGCCCGAACCGCCCATGAACGCACCCCGGGGCAAAGCACCCTTGAACAACGCTGGAACGCGAGCAGCCCTGGGGATTTTTGGAGGACTTCATCAGTGAGGGCGTGCACCAGCAACGGCTGGACGAGATGTAGGGTCAGATCACGGCCGAGGAGCACGGTACCGGGGGAGGGAACGGCCTCGTCCGCGTCCGACAGCCGACCGAGCACCAGTTGGCTGCGGGAACTGAAGTCCACGGGCCGGCGGGTAGTCGTTGCGCCCCGGGCCGATGGAGTGGCGGCGGGCCGTGAGCCAGTCCACGATGCCGAGGTGCCTTCTGCGCGGGGAGCCTTCAGCCGGTTCTTGTCCAGAAGCTCACGAGACTGTGGCCGCGGGCTGTTCTCTCTTTACGCAACATGAGTGAGTCAGCTGACTTTTCCGCCCGGTGCTGGTGGTGAGTCTCGTACGGTCTGTGTACGGGGCCGACGGCCGTGGGGGAGGTCCTGACGGCCGGCGCCGGTTGAAAGGCGCACCTGCATGTTGAGGTTGGGGAAGCCGTCGGACGGGCTCACGTTCCAGACGAGTTGCTGCCATTGGGCATGGGTAAGTGTCTGGAGCGCGGCCGCTGTGGAATGTCTTGTTGGAACAGTGCCGACTGCCCCGGATGGTGGGCAGGCGAGGGTCTGGCGGCGCGGATGATGTCCCTCGGACCGTCCATCAGCTGCTGGGTGTTGACGTTCTCTTTGCTGCTCCGTGTCTGGGGCGCGAGTGGGCGGGTGCGGAAGCGGCTGCTGCTGTTGGCGGGATCTACGACCGCCGGGGGCGTCTATCGGGCCGCGACTACCGCGCTGTGGGCGCAACCGGCGCAGGGACTGGACTCACGAGGCTTGGCCGGTTTGGCGGTGGTCACCGGAGTGACGATCGCGGTCGGTCTGGGGATGGCCGGTCTGGTGGTCGCCGCCGATGCCGGTACCGGTCGGCACGCGTGGCTGCGGCGCGTGCTTGATGGGGCCGTCACGGCCGGGGCTGTGCTCATGGCCGGATGGGTATTCCTGGGGAGAACCGGTGATGGCTGGCGGCCGGAGACGGGGATGATCGGCGTCCTTTGGGCCTCGGAAGTCGTGTCCCTCAGTTTTCTGCTCGTCCTGCGACGTCTCGTACGGTGCGACCAGCAGGCCACTGTGTGGGCAGCGATCGTCGGACTGTTCCTCATGCTGATCGGCGACACCCTGCGACTGCGGATGATCGGCGGCCCACATGGCTCCGAGGCGATGTCATTCCAACTGGGCGACGTCTGCGTTACCGCGGGACTGCTGGCAATCGCTGTCGGACCCTGGGTGCCCGGCGGGGGGAGCGTACTGGTCGCAGGTCGGCCGATGCTGCGGTCGGGGAGCGCGTTCATTGTCCTGACAGTCTGCACCGTCACGGCGCTCGGATACGCGTTGACTCCTCTTGCCTACGACCCGGTATCGCTGTTGGTCGGTGGAACAGTAATGCTGGGCCTCTGGGCACGCCATACCTTCCTGCCGAGCGAGAGCACCGGAAGAGATGACTGAGATGCCTGTCCGGCACGGAGGATTCCGTGCCGGACAGGCATCTCAGAGGAACCGCAGGGACCACATAGGGACCACAAGGACCGGAACCAACCGACAAGGACCGTGCAAGGCCGACAGGGATGCACTCGCGTGACCTGCAAGAACGCCATGAATCGACGTGAAATGGCAAGGACCGCCAAGATCCTGAATGGACTCATAATCCGTCGGCCGTGGGTTCGAGTCCCACCCGCCCCACCTGTACAGGCTTCTGACCTGCTGAAACGTTCGTTTTTGGGTGTCGGAGCGTCAACTTTGCCTGAACGGACTGAATCCGCTGCTCGTGGGTTTGGAGTCCGGCGGCGCTCGGGGCAGCTCCAACCCATCTGACCTGCGGCTGAGTAGATGATCGAGGGTGTCGCTCGCCGTCTGGGCGACTGCCTTGACGGCCCATGCCAAGACTCAGGGGCCGTACAGGGGCCGGGGCGGTGCGGTCGTGTCCAGACTGAGGGTGTCTACGGGGCGTTTCGTTGGCTCATCGGCTGGCTGCGCGGGCGTGGGTGGGGCGATGTCGGCCTGCGTGCCGATGGGCCACTTGGTGTTCAGCGGCAGCAGGTGGTGCTGGGAGAGCGTCTGGCGATGGCCGAGGGGAAAGTAACGGCCCGAAGAAGAAACCACCCGGAACCCAGGTGTAGCGGCGGCTCTGAGAGGCCCACGATCTCTCCCGCAGCAATGCAAAGGCGGGTGATGGCCGCCTGAGCGTGGATCAGCATCCGCGTCGCATGTCGGCCTTGCCCTGGGTGTCCTGCAGGAGGGCAAGGCGGCCAACAACCGCCTGCACCTGGACGTACGCGCCGCACCCGGTCTGCACGGCGACGAGCGGATGGCCGCCCTCGACGCGGAGTGCGAGTGCCTCGTCGGTCTCGGCGCCACCCGCTTGCGCCGCGACGGGCCGACGTCTCCCGCCGGCGCAGGTTACATCGTGATGGCCGATCCGGAGGGAAACGAGTTCTGGGACTGAACGACGGGGATCTTCACCCCGGTGAGGTCTTCGGAGACGGCCCACAGCCGCTGCTGGACGGCTGCCTCGTACGACTCCGGGCTGGAGGTGACCAGCCGGGGGTGGCCCTTGACCTCGTTGCGTCCTCCGGGACCGTAGTACTGGCCGCCGAGCGCGGTGGGGTCGGTGGCGGCGCGCAGGGTCGGCAGCGCTCCCATCGCCGGCGTCTGGGTGATCAGCGGCGTGAGCCAGGTGAGCGGAAGCCGAAGGGCCGCCGGGGTGTTGCGGGCGAGCTCGGTGCTGGACATGCCGGGGTGCGCGGCCACCGCGACGGTGGTGCCGTGCGTGGCGAGTCGGCGCTGCAGCTCGTACGTGAACATCAGGTTGGCGAGCTTGGACTGACCATAGGCGGCGACCCGGCTGTACGACCGCTCCCACTGCAGGTCGTCGAAGTGGATCGCGGCCCGGATGCGGTGGCCGGTGCTGCTGACCGTCACCACGCGCGAGCCGGGCACCGGCAGCATCAGGTCCAACAGCAGCCCGGTGAGCGCGAAGTGGCCGAGGTGGTTGGTGCCGAACTGCATCTCGAAACCGTCCCGGGTGGTCTGCTTCGGGGTGTACATCACGCCGGCGTTGTTGATCAGCAGGTCGATCCGGTCGAGCCGGGACCGCAGCGCCGCCGCCGCGGTCCGGACGGAGGAGAGCGAGGTCAGGTCCAACGCCTGCACGGTCACGTCGCCGGTCATGCGGGCCGCGGCCTGCTCGCCCTTCTCGACGTTGCGCACGGCGAGCACCACGGACGCCCCGCGCTCGGCGAGCGCCTTGGCGGTCTCGTACCCCAGTCCGGTGTTTGCCCCGGTCACCACGGCCACCCGCCCGCGCTGGTCCGGAATATTCGCCGTCGTCCACTTCTCGTTCATGTCAGGCTCCCAACTGGCCAACGTACCGAAGGTATCTTGTGTCGACGACGTTAAGGTACTCACGGTACGTTGTCAACGTACCGCAGGTACCTAAGTTAGGCTGGTGAGCGTGACTTTCCAGCGGGCGCGAACCGAAGAGCAGCGGGAGATCCGCCGACGGGCGATCCTCGGCATGGCGTCGGCGATGCTCGACGAGATGCCCGTGGCCGCGGTCACCCTGAACGAGCTCAGCCGCCGGGTAGGCCTGGCGAAGCCGAACGTGCTGCGCTACTTCGAGTCCCGCGAGGCGGTGCTGCTGGAACTGCTGGACCGCTTCCTGCAGGAGTGGCTGACGGAACTGGCAGGCGAGTTGTCCGCCGGCGTCGACGAAAATCTACCCATGGCCGAGCGCGCGGCCGCGGTGGCCGAGATCCTCAGCCGCTCGCTCTCCGGCCGAGTGGTGCTGTGCGACCTCTTCGGCGCACAGGGCGGTGTCCTGGAACACAACGTCTCCGTCGAGGTCGTCGCACGCTACAAGCGCGCCTCCCTGGACCGCCTGACCACCATGACCGCCCTGATCCAGAAGTACCTGCCGGAGCTGGGCGAGAACGCAACACTGTTCAGCCTGCAAACCATGGTCATGGCCGGTGCGCTGTCGGCGTACAGCACACCCCCACCCAGCCTGCAGGCGGCCTACCAGGCCGAGCCCGACCTGGCCCGCTTCCATCTGGAGCTGAAGGACTCCTTGAAGCTGGCCCTGACCGCAACCCTCCTGGGCGTGCTGCCCCGCCCCTGACCCGTGCCCCTGACCCGTGTTGCACCGGACAGGCCAAAACCTCTGTAGTTCTCACGCTCGGCCGATGGGGGGGCCAGAACCACGTAGACCCTGAACGGGCGTTCCCGCGGAGGCATTACTGGCTATGCCGGCATCGGAGCGTATGTGACCAGCAAGTGGGCACTGCGCGGGCTGACCAAGGCCGCGGCTCTGGGACTGGCCCCGGACGGGATCCGTGTCTGCTCCGTCCATCCCGGTGCGGTGCGCACCGGGATGACGGCCGACTTCGACGAGTCGTTCACCGCCGGACAACCCCTCCCGCGATTTGGTGAACCCGAGGAGGTCGCCCGCATGGTCCTCTTCATCGCCACCGACGCCACCTTCTCGACCGGCGTGGAGTTCGTCCTGGCCGGCGGTGTCACCGCCGGCCCGCCCACCGTCCTGACTCCCGCCGACTGACCCTGGGAGGCCAACGACATGCCGTGCGTGAAGTGACGGCACTCAGTTCGAGTCGGGCTCTGGGGTCGGCGGTGCCGAGTTCCTGTGGTGGCACCGATACTGAGCTGCGACGCTGAGGACATGAACGAGCACCGGCCCGGGGCCGGGCGACGTCCGTTGGGTGTGGCGGCCGCCGCCCTGGCCCTGTACGGCGTTTTCCTGCGGCCGCGGGTGCTGACCTGGGGCACGACACCCGACGAAGCCGACCGCGACCTCCCCGGCGATGGCCTCATCCCCGATGCCGACGGCACCTCGACCATGGCCACGACCCTGCCGGCGCCGCCCGGAGAGGTCTGGCCCTGGCTGGTACAGATGGGCTGCAACCGCGGCGGCTGGTACAGCTGGGA
>NZ_JBEXSH010000444.1:0-7376 GCF_040613555.1 Streptomyces sp. NPDC006265 | reverse complement strand
AGCGGCTCACGCCGGCCTGCTGCAGGGCCTTGCGCAGGGGCTCCCAGCCGATGGAGCGGGGCAGTCCGCGGTTGCGGGCCTGGGTGAGGGGACGCCAGAAGCCCGCTTCCAGGAGGGTTTCCGGGCGGACCGCCCCGGCCCGCTCCAGGATCGCCTCGGGGACCTTCTGCGGGTCGGGGATCTTGTACTCGGCCATGATCTCGTCGTACTTGTCGTGCAGGACCCGGTTGTCCGGGTCGGCGCCGAAGACGACCAGCTGGCCGGTGGGGGCGGTGTCCACCTGCACCGTGACCAGGTCCGGGCGGTAGCGCGCCAGCACCTCGGTGATCTTGTAGACGTCACCGGTCCAGGCGTTGGTGTGCCGGTCCCGGGCCGCTTCGTCGATGCTGCGCGGCAGCATGTCGTCGAGGACGATCACACTGCCCCAGTCCGAGTACTTCTCGACGTTCATGAAGTCGCGCAGCGCGAACTCGAACAGGTGCATGCCGTCGATGAACGACAGGTCCAGCGTGGTCCGGCGCCAGTAGCCGATCGGGCTGCGGCCACGGCGCAGGTTGCGCAGCGGGTGGCGGCCGCCCTTGAGGTGCTGGAGGGGATTGTCACGCGCGAAGAAGTCGTCGCTGGTGGCCTTCACCAGGTGGACGTCGCACCTCAGCTCCGAGACCACCTTGAAGGCGGGGTCGATCGCGATGCTGGGGACGCGGGACAGCGTCAGGCTGCGCCCGTCGTTGACGCCGATCTCCAGGTAGTTGCGATTGGCGCTGGCCTTGTGCAGTTCCCGGAGGAACTCATGGCGTTTCACGAGGAAGACCTTCCTTGCGGATGCGGGGCAGTGCTTCGTGCAGGGCGGAGCGCCAGTCGCGCGGCAACGGCAGGCCGATCTCCTGCCAACGGCGGTGCGCGAGGGCGCTGTACGCCGGGCGGAGCGCGGGCCGGGGGAAGGCCGCGCTGCTGGTGGGGCGCACCCGGTCCGGGTCGGCGCCGATGAGGGAGAACACCTCCCGGGCGAGGTCGAACCAGGTGACCTCGCCGGAGTTGGTCGCGTGGAAGACGCCGTGCGCCTCGGGGCCGAGACCGGGACCGAGGTCGGCGATCCGCTCGGCGACGTCCGCGCTCCAGGTGGGCTGCCCGCGCTGGTCGTCGACGACGTCGAGGGTGTCCCGGCGGGCCTCCAGTCCGATCATGGTCCGGACGAAGTTGGAGCCGTGGACACCATAGAGCCACGCCGTGCGCAGCACCGCGCTCGCCCCGGGGAGTTCCTCCAGCACGGCCCGCTCCCCGGCCAGTTTGGTGCGGCCGTAGGCGGTGCGCGGGCCGGTCGGGTGGTTCTCCGGGTAGGGGGTGGTGCGGGCCTCGCCGGAGAAGACGTAGTCCGTGGAGACGTGGATCAGGCGGGCGTCGTGCGCGGCGCAGGCCCGGGCCAGCAGGCGCGGGCCGTCGCCGTTGATCTCCAGGGCGCGGTCCTCGTCGGTCTCGGCGTCGTCGACGGCCGTGTAGGCGGCGCAGTTCACGACCACGTCGGGGCGGTGCTCCCGCACGGCGGAGTCGACGGCCGAGGCGCTGGTGATGTCCAGGGCCGCGCGGTCGAGGCCGACGACGGTCTCGCCTCGGCGCGTGAGTTCCTCGACGACGTCCCGGCCGAGCATCCCGCCCGCGCCGGTGATCAGCCACCTCATGCCCGCTCCTGGGCGACGCGCTGCTTCAAGGGCTCCCACCAGGCCCGGTTGTCGCGGTACCAGGCGATGGTCTCGGCGAGGCCGGTGGTGAAGTCGTGGCGGGGGCGGTAGCCGAGTTCGTCGCGGGCCTTGGAGCAGTCGACGGAGTAGCGCAGGTCGTGGCCCTTGCGGTCCTCGACGTACTCCACCCGGTCCCAGTCCGCTCCGCAGGCTTTGAGGAGCAGGCCGGTGAGTTCCTTGTTGGTGAGCTCGGTGCCGCCGCCGATGTTGTAGACCTCGCCGGGCCGGCCCTTGGTACGGGCGAGGTCGACGCCCCGGCAGTGGTCGTCGACGTGCAGCCAGTCGCGGATGTTGCGGCCCTCTCCGTACAGCGGCACCGTGTGGCCGTCGAGGAGGTTGGTGACGAACAGCGGGATGACCTTCTCGGGGAACTGGTGCGGGCCGTAGTTGTTGGAGCAGCGCGTGACGCGCACGTCCAGGCCGTGGGTGCGGTGGTAGGCCAGCGCGAGCAGGTCGGAGGAGGCCTTGGAGGCCGAGTACGGCGAGTTGGGCTGAAGCGGGTGGTCCTCGGGCCACGAGCCGGACTCGATGGAACCGTAGACCTCGTCGGTGGAGACGTGCACGAAGGGACCCGTGCCGTGGCGCAGGGCGGCGTCCAGCAGGGTCTGGGTGCCGAGGACGTTGGTGCGGACGAAGTCGGCGGCGCCGCTGATCGAACGATCCACATGGGACTCGGCGGCGAAGTGCACAACCTGGTCCGCGTCGGCCATCAGCTTGTCGACGAGTTCGGCGTCGCAGATGTCGCCCTGCACGAACTCCAGCCGCGGGTGGGTCAGTTCGAGGTTGTCGAGGGTGCCGGCGTAGGTGAGCTTGTCCAGCACGGTGATGCGCGGCGCGTCGGGCGCGTCCGAGGCGAGCAGGGCCCGGACGTAGCGGGAGCCGATGAACCCGGCGGCGCCGGTGACGAGGAGGTTCATGAAGTGATCTGCACCTTGCTGTGATCTCCGAGGACGAGACGGTGGGCGCTGGGGACGCTGGGGGCGGGGGTCACCTCGACGTGCCGGCCGATCAGCGAGGCCTCGATGCGGCCGACGCCCTGGATCGAGGAGTCCCGCAGCACGATGGAGAACTCCAGCTCGCTGTCGGTGATCCGGCAGTTCTCGGCGACGGAGGTGAAGGGGCCGACGTAGGAGTTGCTGACGACGGTGCCCGCGCCGATGACGACGGGTCCGACGACACGGGAGTTGACGATCCGCGCGCCCTCTTCGAGCACGACGCGCCCGATGGTCTCCGACGCGTCGTCCACCTCGCCGTCGATACGGCGCTCCACGGCTTCGAGGACCGTGCGGTTCACCTCGAGCATGTCGCCGACGTTGCCGGTGTCCTTCCAGTAGCCCTTGATGACCGTGGAGCGCACGTCGGCGCGAGTGTCGATCAGGTGCTGGATGGCGTGGGTGATCTCCAGTTCGCCGCGCCAGGAGGGTTCGATGGCGCGGACCGCCTGGTGGATGAGGGGCGTGAACATGTAGACGCCGACCAGCGCGAGATCGCTCTTGGGCTGGTCGGGCTTCTCCTCCAGGCCGATCACCTGGCCGGACGGGTCGAGTTCGGCGACACCGAAGGCACGCGGGTCGGCCACGCGGGTGAGCAGGATCTGGGCGTCGGGCCGGTTGCCGCGGAACTCCTCGACGAGGCCGGTGATCCCGCCGACGATGAAGTTGTCGCCGAGGTACATCACGAAGTCGTCGTCACCGAGGTAGTCCCGGGCGATCAGCACCGCGTGGGCCAGCCCGAGGGGCCGCTCCTGGGGGATGTAGGTGACCTTGAGGCCGAACTTCGACCCGTCCCCCACCGCTTCCCCGATCTCCTCGGCGGTCTCCCCGACGATCATGCCCACATCGGTGATGCCGGCCTCGGCGATCGACTCCAACCCGTAGAACAGAACGGCCTTGTTGGCCACGGGCACCAGTTGCTTGGCCGACGTGTGCGTGATCGGCCTCAGTCTTGTTCCTGCGCCGCCGGACAGCACGAGAGCCTTCATTCGGTTCACCTTAGTCGTGATCCGGCGGATGTGAACGCCACTTCTTTTAGTTGTCGATGCGCGGGGTTGCCGGGCTCGTCACCGCGCTGTCCACAGGGGGGTGTCAGTCCTCACCTCGGACGATGTTCCACTCCGCCCCGGAGTGCGCCACTGCGGGTGTGCCTCGGTCCTCGACCGCGGGGAGGCAGGTGCGCGGCGCGGCCTTTCCGCGCAGACGGCGTGCCTTCGACCAGCCGGTCTCGTGCTGACGGACGACGGGCTTCTCACTGGTGTCCATGGACTCCACGACTCATCATCTTCCTTCTGCTTCCGCTGTTGTTCGAGTCCCCAGCGGAAAACCGAACAAACCCGGACCGGGACGCCTGTGTCGCGGTGTCGAACTCCCGTGCTCCGGCCCGGGGTTCAGAAGGCGTGTTCGGAAGACGGGTCGAGAAGTCGGGTCGAGAAGGCCCGGTCAGGCGTTGGGGCGCGCGGCGCTGATGTCACCGAGCGCCGACTCCGGGTCACGCTCCATGGCCAGGTCGCCCAGGGAGACGATGCCCACGGGGTGCCCGTGGTCGACGACCGGGATGCGGCGCACGGAGTGCTCGCGCATCAGCTCCGCCGCCTGGGCCAGGTCGTCGTCGGGGCCGACGGTGACCAGTTCGTCACTGCACGCGCCGGCCACGGTGATCCGCTCCGGGTCACCGCCCCGGCTGACCGTCCGCACCACGATGTCACGGTCGGTGACCATTCCTCGTAGCTGGTCACCGTCGGTCACCAGTACGGCCCCGAGGTCCTCGTCACGCATGATGCGCGCGACCTCGGCGACGGAGGTCTGCGGTTCGACGGTGACCGGGTCGCCGGTCATGATGTCGCGGACATGCTGAGCCATGACGTTCCTCTTCCTTCGGCTCGTGGCGGTTTCTCCGTCCTGTGCCGCGGCGGGTACCCGGTCGGCCCGCGGCGTCACCAGGTGCGGCCGGCCTCCAGCAGACGGTCGCGGACGAGGGTCACGTGCGGGTTGTCCGAGGTGCCCGGCCGCTGGACGAGGAAGCCGGTGTTGATCGGCGCGTCCTCGGGGGCGTCGAGGAGGACCAGCGCGCCGGACGCCAGCTCCCCGGCGCACAGGTAGCGCGGCAGCACGCTGTAGCCGGCGCCGGCCGTGACCAGCGCGAGGACGGCCCTCAGGTCCGGCACGGAGACGGCGGCGCGGCAGTTCAGGCGCCGGCCGAAGACGTGCCGCCAGTAGCGGCGCACGATGGGCAGGTCCTCGGCGTACGTGATCAGCGGGATGCCGTGCAACACGGCGGGTCCGTCGGCGGCCGGGCGCTGCGCGACGCGGTCGGCCCAGGCGGGGGCGGCGACCAGGACGAACTCCTCATCGGTCAGCGGCACCGCGGACAGGGTGCGGCCGCGGGGCCGGGTGGTGGCGATCACCAGGTCGTGGCGGCCGGCGCGCAGTTCGTCGAGCAGGGGCTCGGTCAGTCCCATGGCGACGCGCAGCCGTACGCCCTCGGTGACGAGCGGGGCGAGGGCGGGCAGGGCCCGGGTGGACAGCAGCTCGGCGGGCCCGGCGAGGTGGACCGGCTCGGCGCGTGACCGCTCCCGGGGTCCGTACCCCGTGGCCTCCGCGAGCGCGTCGAGGGGGGCCGCGACCCGGGCGGCGAGTTCGTCGGCCACGGCGGTCGGGGCGACGCCGCGCGGCAGCCGCTCGAACAGCTCCCGGCGGGTCTGCCGCTCCAGGGAGCGGATCTGCGTGGTGACGGTCGGCTGGGACAGGCCCAGCAGCTGCGCGGCGGCCGTGAACGAGCCGGACCGGTGGACGGCCAGGAAGGTCCGCAGCAGGTTGAGGTCGTACTGCGAAGGCGTGCCGGTCGCGCCGAGGGGATCGATGGGCCTCACACGGTCCGACCCTACCGCGCCCCGACATTGGAATCCCTATGCCTGCCATTGGCTGTGCCATTGGAAAATCGGCGGTCCTGGCGCCTACGGTCGTCATCGTCCCAGTCATCGCCGCGCTGTCCGGCCGCGGCTCGTCCCCACGGAGATGCACTCACCATGTCGAAGATCCTCTTCGTCGTCACCGGCGCCGACACCTGGACCCTGGCCGACGGCACCGCGCACCCCACCGGCTTCTGGGCCGAGGAGGCCGTCGCCCCGTACGAGGCGTTCCGGGCCGCCGGCCACGAGGTCGTCGTGGCCACGCCCGGCGGTGTCGTGCCCACCGTCGACCGGGCCTCCCTCGCCGCCGAGGTGAACGGGGGCCAGGAGAACGCCGACCGCGTTGCCAAGGCGCTGGAGTCCTTCACCGAGCTGCGGCGTCCCGTCCGGCTCGAGGACGTCCGGCTGGACGACTACGCCGCCGTCTTCTACCCCGGTGGCCACGGCCCGATGGAGGACCTCGCCGTGAACGCCGACTCCGGCCGGCTGCTCGCCCGGGCCCTGGAGTCGGGCAGGCCGCTCGGGGTCGTCTGCCACGGGCCGGCCGCGCTGCTGGCCGCCGTCGGGGCCGACGGCGGCAATGTCTTCGCCGGCTACGAGGTCGCGGCCTTCACCAACGCCGAGGAGATCCAGGGCGGCCTCGCCGACCGCGCCGAGTGGCTGCTCCAGGACCGCCTGACCGAAGCCGGGGTGACCGTGCGGACCGGCGAGCCGTGGGCCCCGCACGTGGTCACCGACCGCAACCTGGTCACGGGCCAGAATCCGGCGTCGTCGGCCCCGCTGGCGGAGGAACTGCTGAGGCGGCTGGGCTGAGCGGGAGCACCGGCCTCCGGCCGGGTCAGCGTCCCAGCACCAGTTCCGCCCACACCTGTTTGCCGCCGCTGACCGGCAGGGTGCCCCAGGTCGCGGAAAGGGCCTCGACGAGGAGGATCCCCCGGCCGCCGGTGGCCTCCCAGCCGATACTGGTCGGTCTGACCGGGGAGCGGGGTGAGGCGTCGGCAATGGCGATGCGCAGGCGGTTGTCGACGAGGGTGAGGTCCATCCGGACCTTGCCGTCTGTGTGGACCAGGGCGTTGGTGACGAGTTCGGAGACGACGAGGAGCGCGGCGTCGTAGTCCACGGTGACGCCCCAGGAGCGCAGGGTGCGCCGGGCGAAGCGGCGGGCGTGTCCTACGGCCTGCGGCACCCGCCAGACCGTCCAGCTCTCCCGGAGCGGGCGCAGTTCCATGCCGTCGTAGCGCAGGAGGAGCAGGGCCACGTCGTCGCTGCGCGGGGCGTTGCCCAGGAGGGCGTCGGCGACGAGCCCCATGTCGGTGGGGGCGGCTTCGGCGAGCCGCTGCGCCAGGTGCTCCATGCCTTCGTCGATGTCGGAGTCGGGCGTCTCTACGAGCCCGTCCGTGGCCAGGGCGATGACGGTGCCGGCCGGGAGCCGGAGCGGGCTCATGGGGAAGTCGGCCCGGGTGACCACCCCGAGGGGCGGACCGCCCTCCGCCTCCGCGATCTCGGTGCTGCCGTCCGGGTAGCGCAGCACCGGCGGCAGGTGCCCGGCGCGCACGCACCAGCCGGCACCCTCCTCCAGGTCGACGTCGACGTAGCAGCAGGTGGCGAAGAGGTCACTCTCCATGTCCATGAGGAGCCGGTTGGCGTGCGCCACCGTCGTGGGCAGCGGCGGCGCCTCCTGGCCGGTCAGCGCCCCGACGGGGTCGGGGGCGACGGTCGCCGGACTGCCCTTGGAC
>NZ_JBEXSH010000443.1:0-7379 GCF_040613555.1 Streptomyces sp. NPDC006265 | reverse complement strand
GCCCGTGCCGCGAAGGCCGGTGCCGGCGACACTCGTGCCGCGGGGGCCGGTGGCGATGCCCGTGCTGCGAAGGTCGGAGCCGACACCCGTGCCGCCAAAGCCGTGGCCGCCCCCGGCTGGGCCCCCGCCGACATGGGCGCCCCCGCCACCTTCGTTCTGCTGCGCCACGGCGAGACTCCGCTGACGCCCCAGAAGCGGTTCTCCGGGAGTGGTGGCACGGACCCCTCCCTGTCCGACACCGGCCGGGAGCAGGCCGAACGGGCCGCCGCGCTGCTGGCCCGGCGGGGCACCATCCAGGCCGTCGTGTCGTCGCCGCTCGCCCGCGCGCGGGAGACCGCCGGGATCGTCGCCGCCCGGCTCGGACTGGACGTAGGCATCGACGACGGGCTGCGCGAGACCGACTTCGGCGCCTGGGAGGGCCTCACCTTCGCCGAGGTGCGCGAGCGCCACCCCGACGACCTGAACGCCTGGCTGGCCTCACCGGACGCCCAACCCACCGGCGGCGGTGAGAGCTTCGCGGCGACGGCCACCCGGCTCGCCGCGACCCGCGACAAGCTGGTGGCGGCCCACGCCGGCCGCACCGTCCTGCTGGTCACGCACGTGACCCCGATCAAGACGCTGGTCCGGCTCGCCCTGGGCGCCCCGCCGGAGTCCCTGTTCCGCATGGAACTGTCCGCCGCGTCCCTGTCGGTCGTCGCGTACTACGCGGACGGCAACGCCAGCGTCCGCCTCCTCAACGACACGTCCTACCTGCGCTGAGCCTCGCCGCCGACCGGGCCAGCTCCTCGACGCGGCCCCAGTCGCGAGCGGCGACCGCGTCCGGCGGCAGCATCCAGCTGCCGCCCACGCACCCGACGTTGGGCAGGGCCAGATAGTCCGGTGCGGAGGCCGGCCCGATCCCGCCCGTCGGGCAGAACCGCGCCTGCGGCAACGGCCCCGACAGCGACTGCAGATACGCCGTGCCGCCCGCGGCCTGCGCCGGGAAGAACTTCATCTCCCGCACCCCGCGCTCCAGCAGCGCCACGACCTCGGACGCCGTCGACACCCCCGGCAGGAACGGCACCCCGGACGCCCGCATCGCCTCCAGCAGGACGTCGGTCCAGCCAGGACTGACCAGAAAGCGGGAGCCCGCGGCCACCGCCGCCGTGACCTGCTCGGGGCTGATCACCGTCCCGGCCCCGACGACCGCCCCGGGCACCTCCCGGGCGATCTCCCGGATCGCCGCCAGGGCCACGGGCGTCCGCAACGTCACCTCGATCGCGGGCAGCCCGCCCGCGACCAGCGCCCGCGCCAGCGGTACGGCGTCGCCGGCATCCTCGATGACGACGACAGGGACGACGGACGCCAGGTCCAGCACGGAGGCGGGCAGGAGAGAGGAGGCCATGGCGTCATCCTGCCGCCGCCCGAGCACAGCACGCAAAGGTCGTTGCGCAGAATGCAATGCCCGTTAGTGGACCTCGTCCACCAGCACATCCAGCGACCACGCCTGCCCCGACTTCGCCGGAGCCTGCGCCTCCACGACGTACCCGAGATCCCGGAGCGCCTCCACCAGATCGGCCGGTCCCTTCGGGTCGGCCCCGGAGGTCAGCAGACCGCGCACGATCCGCCCCTTGGTCGCCTTGTTGAAGTGGCTGACCACCTTCCGCGTGGGAGCGTGCAGCACCCGCACGGACGCCGTACGCCCCGCGACCTCGCCCTTGGGCTTCCAGGCGGCGGCGTACGCGGCGGACCGCAGATCCAGCACCAGCCCACTCCCGGCCACCTCCGGCAGCACCGACGCCATCGGCGTACGCCAGTGCGCGCCCAGCGCCCCGAGCCCGGGCAGCTTCACGCCCATCGAGCACCGGTAGGAGGGAATCCGGTCCGTCACCCGCACAGCACCCCACAGCCCGGAGAACACGAGCAGCGACCGCGCCGCACGCCGCTTGGCGGCCGTGTCGAGGGACGCCAGGCCGAGGGCGTCGTAGAGCACGCCGGTGTAGATCTCCCCGGCCGGCCGCGTCCCCGCCGTGCGCAGCTCCGCGTTCTTCGCGACCTCGCCCCGCAGCCCCTCGCTGAGCCCCAGCACCTCACGCGCCTTGTCCTCGTCGCCGGCGCACAGCTCGACCAGCTCGGTGAGAACGGCCTCCCGGGCGGCGGTCAGCCCCGGCAGCGACAGCGACTCCGGCTTCAGCGGGGCACCGCGGCCGGAAGAGGCCTTGCCTTCGGACGGCGGCAGCAGGACAAGCACGCGTACTCCTTCGATCGAACTGAAGCCGACAGCGTACGGGGGCGTACGGGGAGCTCAGACGCGCGCCCGGCCGAGGGCGCGGACGAGGCCGTCGGGGTCGTCGGCGTGGAAGCGGACGACCCGCACCTCCCGGCTCCGCCCGAAGAAGCCGACGTACGTGACGGGTTCCGTCAGTTCGAGCGTGACGCTGGTCTGCGAGCCCACCTCCACATCCAGCTCCCCGTCGGCCCGCTCGTGCGTCATCCGCATTTCGCGCCGCACCGAGGCGATCCGCTCCAGCGGCACCAGCAGATCGACGTGGACGTACCGCCGGATCCGCAGCGAGCCGTGTTCCACATCCAGCACGTGCGGACGTACGACGGAGGACGCGTGCAGCGCGACGACGAACACGATCGTGTACACGTCCAGGAAGAGGAACACCGCGTGCACGGTCGGCCAGTCCCACAGCAGCACGGACAACGCGACCGTCTCGACCACACACACGAACGCGAACCCGGCCATCATCGCGCCCTGCCCGCGCGCGTACCCGAAGGCCGACCCGCTCTTCGTCCCGTGCGTACGCCGTGCCACCCACAGGGCGAGGCTCGCGAGCAACCGCACCTCGTGCCGGACCAGCAGCCCCCCGGCCCTCATCGCCGCTCCTCGGCGAGGATCCGCAGCGTACGGCGGACGGCCTCCGCCTGGGCCGGGGCGAGATCGTCGTAGAAGGCGCGCAGGAAACCGTCGTCCTGGTCGGGCTCCCCGGCCTCCGGGAAGAGCCCCGGCGGAATGCAGCCGGCGAGTGTCAGGGCGGCCTCCTCGACGCGCGGGTCATCGGGCGCGGCGCCGGCGAGCGCGTCGAGCAGCGCGTACGCCTCCCCGGCCCGCGCCACGGCCCCCGGACTCCCCAGCGCCTCACCCATCGACGCCACCAGCCGCTCCCGGTCCCCGGCCGGCATGGCGGTCTCCAGTAAGGCGATGATCTCGCGGTCCTTCACGGCCATGGGCGAGTCCGACAGGTGCGCGGTCCCGGCGAACAGCGCGGCCAGCTCGGGCGACACCGGCCCCTCGGCGGGCACCCCGCCCTCCGCGTCCAGCAAGGTCCGCAACCGCGCCCGCCGTTCCCGCAGCGCCGCCTCCTGACGCGCCAGATCCTCGTCCAGCTCGGTGAGCACCTCGACGAGGTCCTTCCCGGCGTCGTCCGCGAGCACGTCCCGCACCTCCGCGAGCCCCAGCCCCAGCTCGGTCAGCCGCCGGATCCGGGCCAGCACGACGGCATGCCGCAACCCGTACTCCCGGTACCCGTTGGCCCGCCGCTCGGGCTCGGGCAACAGCCCCAGATGGTGGTAGTGCCGCACGGCCCGCGTGGTGACGCCGACGGTGACGGCGAGTTCTCCGATGCGCATGCCACCAGTGAAGACGTTGACGCTGCGGCAGGGTCAAGCGAGCCGTCCGGCCTTCTGACGACGACCGTGATCGTGTGCCACGATCGAGGGAAGGGATCCCGATCTCACGGACAGGTGATCAGCCGATGTCCCAGTCTGGCGAGCGACAGAAGGAGGGGCGTGACATGGCTGCCATGGCCCACGAGCCGCTCTCGCAGGAAGACGTCCTGCTGGAGGGCTTCCTCGCCCTGGACACCCCGGAGGGCTTCCGGGCCGAGCTGATCGAGGGGGAGATCGTTGTGACGCCGCCGCCGGACGGGGATCACGAGAAGTACATCAGCCGGATCGTGAGGCAAGTGATCAGGCAATCCCGGACCGACATGGACTTCTCGGGAAACAAGGGGCTGAAGGTGAGGAGCGGGGGCGCCTGCCCCAAGAACCACTTGGTTCCGCACGTCACCTTCGGCCCCATCGAGCGCGACTTGTTCGGCGGGGTCGGCTCCTGGATGCCCTGCGACGGCGTCGCCATGGTGATGGAGGTGACCTCCACCAAGCCGCAGGCCGACCGCGAGGCCAAACGCCGTTGCTATGCCCGCGCGGGCATCCCGCTCTACCTGCTGGTCGACCGGGACACGGCGCAGGTCACGGTGTTCAGCGAGCCGAAGGACGACGACTACCGCGAGCACTGTGCCCGCCCCTTCGGCAAGCCCATCGCTCTTCCGGAACCCTTCGCCTTCGACCTGGACACGGCCGACCTCGTCTGATCCCCTGTGGGCGGGGGTGCGATATGGGGATGCGCGAACAGACCAGCTGGACCAGGGCACGTCTGGGCCGTGCCGGCCCGCCCCTCGACCTCCTCACCGCCCACTTCGACAGCCACGTCTACGCGCCCCACGCCCACGACGAGTTCACCATCGGCGTCACGGTCGGCGGCTCGGAGGTCATCGCCTACCGGGGCGGTCACATCCACTCCTACCCCGGCTCGATCGTCGTCCTGGAGCCCGGCGAGATGCACACCGGCGGCCCGGCCGCCTGCGACGGCTACGCCTACCAGGCCCTCTACGCCGAACCGGCCCTCCTCGCCGACGGCACCCTCGGCGGCCTCCCGCACTTCCGCGACCCCGTCCTCCACGACCCGGAACTGGCGGCGGCCCTGCGCGCCGCCCACACCGACATCAGCGCCTGCCCCGACCCGCTGGAGGCCGAGTCCCGGCTGCCCTGGCTGCTCACGGCCCTGGCCCGCCGCCACTCCACGTCCCGGGCGGCGAACGACACGGTGCCCGGCGCCGGCCACATCGCCCGGTCCGTACGCGACCGCCTCGCGGACGAACTGCTGGACCCCCCCTCCCTGGCCGCCCTCGCCACGGACCTGGGCCTGTCCCGCTACCAACTGCTCCGTGCCTTCCGCACGACGATGGGCGTACCGCCGTACGCCTGGCTGGCCCAGCACCGGGTGGCCAGGGCCCGGGCCCTCCTGGAAGCCGGACTGCGCCCCGCCGAGGTCGCCGGCCTCGTCGGCTTCGCCGACCAGGCGCACCTCACCCGCTGGTTCCGCCGTGTGCTGGGGGTGACCCCGGCGGCGTACCGCAACAGCGTTCAAGACACCGGGGGGTGACACGGCCGAGACTCATCGCATGACTGCACGCGGCTGGTTCCTGTTCTCCCTCATGGGAGTGATCTGGGGCGTCCCCTATCTGATGATCAAGGTGGCGGTGGACGAACTGTCCCCGTCCATGGTGGTGTTCGCACGCTGCGCCCTCGGCGCCGCGCTCCTGCTCCCCTTCGCCCTGCGCCAGGGTGGCTTCGGCCGTACCGTCCGGAGCCACTGGAAGCCGATGCTGGCCTTCGCCGTCATCGAGATCATCGGCCCGTGGTGGACCCTGACCGACGCCGAACGTCACCTGTCCAGCTCGACCGCCGGCCTCCTCATCGCGGGAGTGCCGATCGTCGCCCTGCTCCTGGCCCGCTTCTTCGGTGCGGGGGAGCGGGTGGGTGCCCGCCGCATCGCGGGCTTGGCCCTCGGCCTCGCGGGCGTCACCGTTCTGACCCTGCCGCACCTCACCGGCGGCGACGCCCTGTCGATGGCCGAGGTGCTGGTGACGGTCGTCGGCTATGCCACGGCCCCGCTGATAGCGGCCCGGTACCTCAAGGACGTCCCGACGCTTCAGCTGATCACCCCGTGCCTGACGCTGGCCGCCGTGGTCTACGCCCCCGCGGCATTCCTGACCAGGCCCGCGACCATGCTCTCGGGTGAGGTCCTGGCAGCCCTCGCCGGCCTGGGAGTGGTCTGCACCGCGATCGCGTTCGTGGCCTTCCTGGAGCTGATCAAGGAGGTCGGCCCGACCCGGGCCGGCGTGATCACGTACGTCAACCCGGCGGTGGCGGTCGCAGCGGGTGCGATCGTCCTCGACGAGAAGCTGACGCTGGGCATCGGCGTCGCCTTCGCCCTGATCCTGGCGGGCTCGGTACTGGCCACGGCCGCGGCGCCGAAGCGGGACGTCCGCCGGGTACCATGGTCCACACGGCAGACGAGCCGGGCGGACGGCCGCGTGGAGTCCCCCTGACGGGGAGCTTCCCGAGGAACGTCCGGGCTCCACAGGGCAGGGTGGTGGCTAACGGCCACCCGGGGTGACCCGCGGGACAGTGCCACAGAAAGCAGACCGCCCAGCACCTAGGTGCTGGGTAAGGGTGAAACGGTGGTGTAAGAGACCACCAGTGCCCAGGGTGACCTGGGCAGCTAGGTAAACCCCACCCGGAGCAAGGTCAAGAGGGGCCGCCTTCTCGAAGGTGACCCTGCGCGGACGATCGAGGGCTGCCCGCCCGAGTCCGCGGGTAGACCGCACGAGGCCGGTGGCAACGCCGGCCCTAGATGGATGGCCGTCGCCCCGGCTCCCGCGAGGGAACCGGGGAACAGAACCCGGCGTACAGCCCGACTCGTCTGCCGCTCTTTATTTCCGCAGGTCAGAGCCATGTTTCTTGCTAAGGAAACTCTCGGGTCGAATCATGGTCGAATTTGGGCCCGCGCATTGTCGTCCCTGCCCCATCGCCCATGCGGAAGATCCGGGCATTCCGGGCGTCAAACGCGGTTCAACGCCGGTCTGCAGTGGACATTCAGGCGGCGGATGAACGGAAGTACATATGTACGAGGTGTCTCCTTGTCTACCCGCTGGCTGAGCTTGGTCATCGGTGGTGGGCCCCCTGAGAAGGGTGCTGGTGTAAGCGAGCAGGGCGACGCCGGCGGCCTTGGCGGCGTCGATGATGACCTTGCGCTGGCCGACCCGGGCGTTGCCGACTTTGCTGCTGGAGATCTGCAGCACCTTGTCGCCGGCCGAGAAAGGGCCGTCGAAGAATCTGAGGAGCGTCGTAGTCTGAGGAAATCCGCGGTCCATGGACGAGCAACTCGGCCCGGAGTCGGATGTGTCGCTGACGCATGCCCTGGGCAGTGAGGATCCGGCACTTGGGCAAGTCATCGACCGGATGGCACTCCGCTCACTCCTCGCGCGACTCCCGGAGCGCGAACGCCGCATTCTGAGTTTGTACTTCGGCGGTTCCCTGACACGGCGAGAAGTCGCGGATGTCGTCGGTGTGTCCCAGATGCGCGTCTCTCGGCTACTCAGTCGTGCCTGCGCGTTCCTGCGGTACAGCCAGCTGCTGGTTAACCCCTCCGGGGTCACGTTCAGTTTCGAGCCTAGTGCCGCGGCAGGCAACGTTTGCCCGTTGAGGAGCGGCGTCCGGTGCGTGCTCTCGGCGTGCCGGCCGGAAGCCCTCGTACTGGACGTACTCGG